>NZ_JBHXDQ010000062.1:0-57577 GCF_042725875.1 Streptomyces sp. NPDC127038
GGGCGGGCCTTCGCCGTGTACGGGACCGGTCGGCTGTCCGCCGACCGGTCCCCCTGTCTCAGCGGAGCGCCGGGGCGGCGACGTACGGTGCGAGGTCCGCCGCCAGTTCCTCGTGGACCCGCGCCTTGAGCAGGGTGCCCTCCTCGGTGTGCTCCTCGGAGATCACCTCGCCCTCGGTGTGGGCGCGGGCGACCAGCTTGCCGTGCGTGTACGGGACGAGCGCCTCGATCTCGACCGAGGGACGCGGCAGCTCGTTGTCGATCAGGGCGAGGAGTTCGTCCATGCCCTGGCCCGTGCGCGCCGAGACCGCGATGGAGCGCTTCTCGATCCGCAGCAGACGCTGGAGCACCAGCGGGTCGGCCGCGTCCGCCTTGTTGATCACCACGATCTCGGGGACCTTGGTCGCGCCGACGTCGGTGATGACCTCGCGCACGGCGGCGAGCTGCTCCTCCGGTGCCGGGTGCGAACCGTCCACGACGTGCAGGATCAGGTCGGAGTCGCCGACCTCCTCCATGGTGGAGCGGAACGCCTCGACCAGGTGGTGCGGCAGATGCCGTACGAAGCCGACCGTGTCGGCCAGCGTGTACAGCCGGCCGCTCGGGGTCTCGGCCCGGCGCACGGTCGGGTCGAGGGTCGCGAACAGCGCGTTCTCGACGAGGACGCCCGCGCCCGTGAGGCGGTTGAGCAGGGACGACTTTCCGGCGTTGGTGTAGCCGGCGATGGCGACCGAGGGCACCTTGTTGCGGCGGCGCTCCTGGCGCTTGATCTCGCGGCCGGTCTTCATCTCCGCGATCTCCCGGCGCATCTTCGCCATCTTCTCGCGGATGCGGCGCCGGTCCGTCTCGATCTTGGTCTCACCGGGACCACGGGTGGCGAGGCCGCCGCCCTTGCCGCCGCCCATCTGACGTGACAGCGACTGACCCCAGCCCCGCAGCCTCGGCAGCATGTACTGCATCTGCGCGAGGGCCACCTGCGCCTTGCCCTCTCGGGACTTGGCGTGCTGGGCGAAGATGTCGAGGATCAGGGCCGTACGGTCGATGACCTTGACCTTGACGACGTCCTCGAGGTGGATCAGCTGGCCGGGGCTCAGCTCACCGTCGCAGATGACGGTGTCGGCGCCGGTCTCCAGGACGATGTCCCGGAGTTCGTTGGCCTTGCCGGAACCGATGTACGTGGCCGCGTCGGGCTTGTCACGGCGCTGGACGACACCGTCGAGCACGAGCGCTCCCGCGGTCTCCGCGAGGGCGGCCAGCTCGGCCAGCGAGTTGTCGGCGTCCTGGATGGTTCCCGAGGTCCAGACACCGACGAGGACGACGCGCTCCAGACGGAGCTGTCGGTACTCGACCTCGGTGACGTCCTCGAGCTCGGTGGAGAGGCCCGCCACGCGGCGCAGGGCCGCGCGCTCGGAGCGTTCGAACTGCTCGCCGTCCCGGTCTCCGTCGATCTCGTGGCTCCAGGCGACGTCCTCTTCCATCAGGGCATCGGCCCGAAGACCTTCGGGGTAGTTCTGCGCGGAGGTCTGCGCTTCCTGGGAAGGGGAAGAAGAGGAGGTCATTGGATCCTTACGTAGCTGGGATGAGCTGCGGGCCGACGGATACCGCCCCACGAAGGGAACAACGTCCACGGCCTCCGGGAGATTCCCGGCTCCGGTCCGGCCGGCCCTCCGAAGGGGGCGGCGCCGCCGGTTCGAAGATGGTCCCACGGCGTGGTGGGGCGCGTCACGCGACTTATCGTGACCCGCCGGACACCCGCGGGCACGGCCGCCCGCGGGGCCTCGGCGTCCGCGCGGTCCCGGCGTCCCCGGGGCGTTCGCGTCGCCCCGGGTGCCCGCCCGCGCCGGGTCCTCACCGGCTCTTCTTGAGCGCCTTCGCCGTGGGGGCGTCGCTCTTCCAGTCCGGGTGCCCCGGCATCGGCGGTGTCTTCTCCCCGTAGAGCCATGCCTTGAAGAACCCGCGCAGATCGCGGGCGGCGACGGCGGAGGCGAGGTCCACGAAGTCGGCCGTCGAGGCCACACCGTCACGGTTGACGCTCACCCAGGTGCGCTCCAGGCGTTCGAAGGCCCGGTGCCCGATCTCCTGGCGCAGCGCGTACAGCGCCAGGGCCGCGCCGTCGTAGACGTTCGGCCGGAAGATGCTGATCTTCTGGCCGGGCTTGGGGCCCTTGGGCCGGGCGGGCGGCCCGCCGGCGGCGCGCCAGGAGTCGGACAGCCGGTAGGCGGCCTTCATCCGCTTCTCCATCGGCTTGTGCGCCTTCTCCTCGGCGTACAGGGCCTCGTACCAGGTGGCGTGCCCTTCGTTGAGCCACACGTCCGACCAGGTGCGGGGGGTGACGCTGTCGCCGAACCACTGGTGCGACAGCTCGTGCACCATGATCGAGTCGACGTACCACTTCGGGTAGGCGGGCTGGGTGAACAGCTCCTTCTCGAACAGCGACAGCGTCTGCGTCTCCAGTTCGAAGCCGGTCTGCGCCTGGGCCATCAGCAGCCCGTAGGTCTCGAAGGGGTACGGTCCGACCTTGCTCTCCATCCAGGCGATCTGGCCCGGGGTCTTGCGCAGCCAGGGTTCGAGCGCGGCCTTGTCTGCGCTGGGGATCACGTCCCGTACGGGCAGTCCGTGCGGCCCCTGGCGGTGCAGCACGGCGGAGCGGCCGATGGACACCTGGGTCAGCTCGGTGGCCATGGGGTGCTCGGTCCGGTACGTCCAGGTGGTGCTGCCGTGGGCCCTGCGGGTGCCCTCGGGGAGACCGTTGGCCACGACCGTGTACCGGTCGGGCGCCGTGACCCGGATGGTGAACAGGGCCTTGTCCGAGGGGTGGTCGTTGCACGGGTAGACCAGGTGCGCGGCGTCGGCCTGGCCGGCCATCGCGAGCCCGTCCTTGGTCTGTACCCAGCCTCCGTCCTGGCCCTTCGCGCTCACCGGGTCACTGGTGTGACGCACGGTGATCCGCAGCGGGAACCCGGCGGGCAGCCGTTCGGCCGGGGTCACCACCAGGTCCTCGCCGGCCTTCGTGAAGCGGGCGGGGGATCCGTTGACGTCGACGGACCGGACGCTCCCGTGCGCGAAGTCGAGGTTGACGCGGTCGAGCGGCTCGGTGGTCAGGGCGTCGATCGTGGTGACGGCCGTGAGCGGCTTGTCGTTGCTGCCGGGGTAGGTGAAGTCGAGGTCGTACGACTCCACGTCGTACCCGGGGTTGCCGAGGGTGGGGAAGAGCCGGTCGCCGACTCCCAGGGGCACGGCCGGGTCCGGGGCGCTCGCGGCGATCAGACAGACGGAGACGGCCGAGGCGAGCAGGGCCGCCGTGACGCGGCGGCTCCTCGGGCGTGCGGGCGTGGGGGTGGCGTTGAGCGGCATGGACCACGGCTACCAGCGCGCACCGGTCCGGCGCCGCCGACTCGCACCCGGCCCACCCGAACGGGTAGGTGCCGGGGTTCATTGGGGCCAGCGCGCGGGGCCCGCTCGGGCCGGTCGTCGCCGCCCGGTCACCGGTCCGCGGTCGCCGGATGCTGGGGGCGGCTCACGTCGTACACGCCGGGCACGTTGCGCATCGCGCGCATCAGGCCCGGGAGGCGGGCCGCGTCCGGGAGTTGGAGCGTGTACGTGTGGCGCACGCGCTGCTGGCTCGGGGGTTCGACGGTCGCGGAGACGATGGCGACCCCCTCCGCCGCGATGGCCTCGGTGAGGTCGGCGAGCAGGTGCGGGCGGCCGAACGACTCGGCGAGCAGGGTGACCCGGCATTCGGCGGTGTCCCCCCATCTCACGCCCACCTCCGGGCGCCCCGCGCTCTTCATGCGCGCCGCTCCGGCGCACTCGACCCGGTGCACGGTGACCACTCCCCCGCGGACGGCGAAGCCGGTCACCTCGTCGGGCGGTACGGGCGTACAGCAGCCCGCCATGCGTACGGACGCGCCGGGCAGGTCGGCGACGGCGCTGGCGGGGCGGGTGTTCTGGGTGCCGGCGGGGCGGGCGGGCGGCGTCTCGGCGGGGCGTGCCGGGGCCGCGGCGGGCCGGCGGGGGCCGGTGGCGGGGGCCTTGGCCGTCTCCTCGTCGCCGGGTGCGGGGTGGGTGGCCATCCAGCGCTGGATGGCGATCCTGGCGGCGGGCGTGTGCGCGTGCTCCAGCCACTCCCTGGACGGCTCGGAGGCGGGGTCCTGGCCCATGAGCAGCTGAACGGTGTCCCCGTCCCGCAGGACCGTGCTCAGCGTCGCCAGGCGGCCGTTGACGCGGGCGCCGATGCAGGCGTGGGCGTCCTCGCCGTACTGCGCGTAGGCCGCGTCGACGCAACTGGCGCCCTCCGGAAGGCCGAGCGAGCCTCCGTCGGCGCGGAAGACGGTGATCTCGCGGTCCTGGGCGAGGTCTTCGCGCAGTGTCGACCAGAAGGTGTCCGGGTCCGGGGCGCCCTGCTGCCAGTCGAGCAGCCGGGAGAGCCAGCCGGGGCGGGTGGGGTCGGCGCGCTCGCCGTCGAAGGGGCGGTCGCCACCGCCGTCCGGCTGTTCCTCCGACGGGGCCGCGTAGGGATTGCCGAGCGCGATGACTCCGGCCTCGGCGACCTTGTGCATCTGGTGGGTGCGGATGAGGACTTCGGCGACCTGGCCGTCGCCGCGGGTGACGGCCGTGTGCAGCGACTGGTACAGGTTGAACTTGGGGACGGCGATGAAGTCCTTGAACTCCGAGACCACCGGGGTGAGGCAGGTGTGCAGTTCGCCGAGGACCCCGTAGCAGTCGGCGTCCTCGTTCACGAGCACCAGCAGGCGTCCGAAGTCGGCGCCGCGCATCGGGCCGCGTTTGCGTGACACCCGGTGCACGGAGACGAAGTGCCGCGGCCTTATGAGGACTTCGGCCTGGATCCCGGCGTCGCGCAGGACGGTGCGGACCTCTTCGGCGATGTCCGCGAGGGGGTCGTCGTCGCGGCCCGCGTTCTCGGAGATGAGTTCGCGGGTGTGCTCGTACTCCTCGGGGTGCAGGATCGCGAAGACGAGGTCTTCCAGTTCGGTCTTGAGCGCCTGGACGCCGAGGCGTTCGGCGAGGGGGATGAGCACGTCCCGGGTCACCTTGGCGATGCGTGCCTGTTTCTCGGGGCGCATGACACCGAGGGTGCGCATGTTGTGCAGCCGGTCGGCGAGTTTGATCGACATGACCCGGACGTCGTTGCCCGTCGCGACGAGCATCTTGCGGAAGGTCTCGGGTTCGGCCGCGGCGCCGTAGTCGACCTTCTCCAGTTTGGTGACGCCGTCGACGAGGTAGCAGACCTCGTCGCCGAACTCCTCACGGACCTGATCGAGCGTCACTTCCGTGTCCTCGACGGTGTCGTGGAGGAGCGAGGCGGTCAAGGTCGTCGTCTCGGCGCCCAGTTCGGCGAGGATCAGGGTCACGGCGAGCGGATGGGTGATGTACGGCTCGCCGCTCTTGCGCATCTGGCCCCGGTGCGAGGACTCCGCGAGCACCCAGGCCCGGCGCAGCGGTTCCAGCTTGGCGTCGGGGTGGTGGGCGCGGTGGGCCTCGGCCACGTGCCCGATGGCGTCCGGCATCCGGTCGCGGGCCGCGGACCCGAGGAACGCGGCCCGTCCCAGGCGGCGCAGGTCGATCCGGGGCCGCGCCTTCTTGCGGTGCGCCGGGGGCACTCCGGGCTCCAGCTCCGCCGCGTGCTGCACGGCGGGCGTGACGGGGCCTGGCGTCGCGGGGTTCGTCGCCTCCGCACTCATGGGCACCTCCGGCTGCGTCAGACCGGCGGACGGGTGCCCCAGGGCGAACTCGGCTCAGGGGATGGTGTCGGTCCCCCGTCCGGGCCGGTGCTTGATGCTACCGACCCCACCACGCCTGGCAGACCGCCTCTCGCCGAGCGTGAAACGGATCACCCATTCGAGCGAAGGTTTTGGGGTTTACGGTTTCGATTTCCTGGAAGGGACGGCAAGGACGTACGACGTCCGTCCTTCGGCGGGAGCGGCGTCGGACCCGGAGGGGGCACCCGGCGCCGCAGCGGGGCTCAACGCGCCGCGGCGGCCAGCCACTCCGCGTCGATCTCGCCCTCGGCGACGATCACCGCCGGGCCCGTCATCTCGATCTCGCCGTCCGGGCGCTCGGTGATGACGAGGCGTCCGCCGGGCACGTCGACCGTGTACGTCACCGGGGTTCCGGTCACGGCGGGGTCGGCGCCGTCGCGGCGGGCGGCGGCGACGGCCACGGCGCAGGCGCCCGTGCCGCAGGAGCGGGTCTCGCCGGAGCCGCGCTCGTGGACCCGCAGGGCGACATGACCCGGCCCCCGGTCGACGACGAACTCGACGTTGACCCCGTCCGGGTAGGCCGACGCCGGGGCGAACGGCGGCGGTGCGTACAGATCGCCGGCGTGCGCGAGGTCGTCGACGAACGCGACCGCGTGCGGGTTGCCCATGTTCACGTTGCGCGCGGGCCAGCTGCGTTCGCCGACGCTCACCGTGACCTCGCCCTCGGGGAGGAGGGCCTTGCCCATGCCGACGGTGACGTCGCCGTCCTTGGCGATGTGCACGGGCTTCACGCCACCGCGCGTGGCGACCGCGGTGTCCCCTTCGGCCACATGCCCGGCGCGGTGGAGGTAGTGGGCGAACACACGCACTCCGTTGCCGCACATCTCGGCGACCGAACCGTCGCCGTTGCGGTAGTCCATGAACCACTCCGCCTCGGCCGCCATCTCCTTGGCCTCGGGGTGCTCGGCGGACCGCACGACGTGCAGCAGACCGTCGCCGCCGATGCCCGCGCGGCGGTCGCACAGGGCGGCGACGGCGGCGGGAGGGAGGTCGATGACGTTCTCCGGGTCGGGGACGATCACGAAGTCGTTCTCGGTCCCGTGACCCTTGAGGAAGGCGATCCGCGTGCTCATTCCTCGATCGTACGGGGTCGCCGAGGGCGTCCGCCGGGCACGGGGGGGCGGAGGAGCGGGCCCGCCCGGGGGTCAGCGCAGCCGGGCCACGCGTCCGACGGCGAGCACGGCCACCGCGGCGACGACCACGACGTAGGCGAGGACCACCCGCCAGTCGGCGCGCCGGCCGGAGCCGCGCGGCGGGAGGCCGGGCAGCGCGTAGCCGACGCGGCGGGCGGCCATCATGCCCCAGCCGGCCGCGCACAGGCAGATCAGCAGTCCGAGCATGGCGACCACGGCGCCGCCGTCGCCGAACTCGAAGGCGAGCGGGAAGGCGAACATCAGGGAGCCCGTCGCGGCCAGCGCCACGATGGGCGCGAGCTGCCAGATGCGCAGCAGGCGCTGCGGCCGGAGCTCGACCTCGACCTCCGGTTCCGGGGACATCTCGCCGGGGCCGGGGCCGTCGGCGATCACCCCGCCGGGGGTGTCCTCGGGGCCGTCGGAGCTCAGTCGCTCTCCGCCCAGCTCCGGCTCGACGCCGGGGTCGGCGTCCGGATCGATGCTCAGACGAACTCCGTCCCCGTCGGCGCCGTACTCGGCGCCGCGTGCAGTGTCGCGAGGGCCGGCCTCCATCGCCACGCGCCCTCCCAACTCGGACTTCACTGGTCGATCGAAGCTTGATGATGGCACGGCGCCGGAGGCCCGGATGACGGCCGGAGCGTCCCGATGCCATGACGTGATCAGGCTGTGACCGGTCGTTCGACCAACGCCAGTGCGAGTTCCGGAAGTTCCGTGAGATCCGTCGCAGCCCCACTCAGCCAATGCACCCGGGGATCGCGCCGGAACCATGAATCCTGGCGGCGCGCGAAGCGCTTGGTGGCGCGAACGGTCTCGGCGCGGGCTTCGTCCTCGGTGCACTCCCCGGCGAGCGCCGCGAGCACCTGCTGGTATCCGAGCGCGCGGGACGCCGTGCGCCCGGCGCGCAGTCCCTGCGCCTCCAGAGCGCGCACTTCGTCCACGAGCCCGGCCTCCCACATCCGGTCCACCCGGCGGGCGATGCGCTCGTCCAGTTCGGGGCGGGCCACGTCGACGCCGATCTGAAGGGTGTCGTACACGGAGTCGTGGCCGGGCAGGTTGGCGGTGAAGGGCTTGCCGGTGATCTCGATGACCTCCAGGGCACGGACGATGCGGCGGCCGTTGCTGGGCAGGATGGCCCGGGCGGCGCCGGGGTCGGACACGGCGAGCCGCGCGTGCAGGGCCCCGGGGCCGCGCAGGGCGAGCTCCTCCTCCAGACGGGCGCGTACGGCGGGGTCGGTGCCGGGGAACTCCATCTTGTCGACGGCTCCGCGGACGTACAGCCCGGAGCCGCCCACCAGGACGGGCCAGCGGCCCTCGGCGAGCAGCGCGTCGATCCGGGCGCGGGCAAGCCGCTGGTACTCGGCGACGCTGGCGGTGACCGTCACGTCCCAGATGTCCAGGAGGTGGTGCGGGACGCCGCCGCGCTCGGCGGGCGTCAGTTTGGCGGTGCCGATGTCCATCCCGCGGTACAGCTGCATCGAATCGGCGTTGACGACCTCGCCGCCGAGACGCCTGGCGAGGAAGACGCCCAGATCGGACTTTCCTGCCGCGGTCGGTCCGACGACGGCGATGACCCGGGGTGCGGGGGGTGCGCTGCTCACCGCCCCAGTCTCGCAAACCCGGGGGCCTCTCCTCCAACGAGCCGCCGGACGCCTCCGTTCCGGGCCCCGCCGGGCGACGCGGAACGCCGCCCCCACGAGTAACGTATTGATCCGGTACGGGCGTTTTCGAGCAGCTTCGCCGGAGGTGGGCGGCGGCCTCTCCGGAGGGGCGAGGTCCCCACCCGACCGCCGCGCCAGGGAAGGCGAACCATGGGTCTGATGGACAATCTGAAAGCGAAACTGGAGCCCGCGAAGGGCAAGGTCTCCGGGCTCGCGCAGCAGCACGGGCACAAGGTCGCCGACGGCCTCGACAAGGCCGCGAAGGTGGTCGACGAGAAGACCAAGCACAAGTACAGCGACAAGATCCAGACGGGGACGGGCAAGGCGAAGGACGCCGTGGACCGCCTCGCACACAAGGACGACGGCCCGGACACGAGCCCGCCGGACCCGCCCCGGGCGTCCTGAACCCGGCTCGTACCGGCCTCGGAGCGGCCGCCGCCGTCGGAGCGCCGGCGTCCCGTCGGGGGCGGCCGACATCCTCGCAGCGCCGTCGTCCCGTCGCGTGCGGCCGCCGTCGGAGCGCGCCGCCCCCGCGCCTAGGACCAGGCGGCCACGAGGTATCCCACCCCGTAGGGGGCGTCTTCGTGGAGCAGGGCGCCGCCGAGTCCCGCGCCCTCGGCCGCGCCCGCGAGGATCTGCCAGGGGGCACGCCCGGCGGCCTTCAGTTCGTACGCCAGAGAGGCGTCCAGCGCCTTGAGGGCCGCGAGGTCGGCCGTGGCGAGCGCGCGGGCGACCTCCGCGTCGAAGCCCTCCGCGCGCTCGTCGAGATAGCCGGGGGCCTTGAGGGTCCTGCACGCGCTGGCGTCGCCCATCACCAGGAGGGCCACCCGCCCGGCCCGCGCGCCGATCTCCTCCCCCGCCCGGAGGCACCGCTCGGTCTCCAGCGGTTCCCCGACCCCGAGCCCCTCCACCGGGGCGTCGGACCAGCCGGCGCGTTCCAGCAGCCAGGCGGCGACGGCGAGGGAGGACGGAAGCGCACGCCCGGCGGACGCCGGGCTCCGACCCGCCGCGTCCGCGCGGCCGAGGCGTACGGCGAGGTCGACCCCGAAGCCGGCGAAGGAGCCGGTGGCGCCCTCCGGATGGGGTCCGCGCCCGCTCTCCTCCGCCGGTCCGACCACGACCAGCAGGTCCGGGCGGGACGCGGCGAGCACGCCGAGCGCGTCCGTGCAGGCGGTGCGGGCGGCGTCCAGCTCGGGCGCCGCGCCGGCGGCGACCTCGGGGACGAGCAGCGGAGGGCAGGGGCAGACTGCGGCGGCTACAAGCATGATCCGCAGCGTAACGCCGTACCCCGCCGATGGGCCCCGGCCCCGGCCCGGTTGCGTACACCGCCCGCGCCGGGCCGTGGCCGGTCCTAGCCCGGCAACACCCCGCAGCCCGCAGCCGTGGTCCTCGGCGGCCCCCGATGAGCCACGGCCGTGACGGGCCACGGCGAGGTCGAGCACGGCTGAAGTCAGGCGCAGCCGAAGGTCAGGCACGGCCGAGGTCGAGCGCGGCCGATGTCAGACACGGCCAAGGTCAGGCCGGCCACGGTCGGACGCGGCCGAGGTCGAGCGGAGCCGTGATCAGCCGCGCCTGTGATCAGCCGCGCCCGCGGTCAGCCACCCCCGTGGTCAGTCGCAGCCGCAGCCGCTGCCCGTGGCGACCGGCAGGGGCTCGGGGGCGCCGATCTTCGGCAGGCCGAGCATGACGCCGGCGGGCTTGGCGGCCTCGGCGGCGTTGCGCTTCTCCCAGGCGTCCCCGGCGCGCGTGCGGCACACCTCCAGGACGGCGCCCTCGGCGAGGAGGTGGTGCGGGGCCGCGTACGTGATCTCGACGGTGACCACGTCACCGGGGCGGACCTCTTCGTCGGGCTTGGTGAAGTGGACCAGCCGGTTGTCGGGGGCGCGGCCCGACAGACGGTGGGTGGCGCCGTCCTTGCGGCCCTCGCCCTCGGCGACCATCAGCTCCAGGACGCGGCCGACCTGCTTCTTGTTCTCGTCCCAGGAGATCTCCTCCTGGAGGGCGACGAGACGCTCGTAGCGCGCCTGGACGACCTCCTTGGGGATCTGCCCCTCCATGGTGGCCGCCGGGGTGCCGGGGCGCTTGGAGTACTGGAAGGTGAAGGCGGCCGAGAAGCGGGCCTCGCGGACCGCGTGGAGGGTCTGCTCGAAGTCCTCCTCGGTCTCGCCGGGGAAGCCCACGATGATGTCGGTGGTGATCGCCGCGTGCGGGATCGCGGCCCGGACCTTCTCGATGATGCCGAGGAAGCGATCCTGGCGGTACGAGCGGCGCATGGCCTTCAGGACGGTGTCCGAGCCGGACTGCATCGGCATGTGCAGCTGCGGCATCACGTTCGGCGTCTCGGCCATGGCGGCGATCACGTCGTCGGTGAAGTCGCGCGGGTGCGGCGAGGTGAAGCGGACGCGCTCCAGCCCCTCGATCTTCCCGCAGGCGCGCAGCAGCTTGCTGAAGGCCTCGCGGTCGCCGATGTCGCTGCCGTACGCGTTGACGTTCTGGCCGAGGAGGGTGATCTCGGAGACGCCCTCGCCGACCAGTGCCTCGATCTCGGCCAGGATGTCGCCGGTCCTGCGGTCCTTCTCCTTGCCGCGTAGCGCGGGGACGATGCAGAAGGTGCAGGTGTTGTTGCAGCCGACGGAGATCGACACCCAGGCCGCGTACGCGCTCTCGCGGCGGGTCGGCAGCGTGGAGGGGAAGGCCTCCAGGGACTCGGCGATCTCGATCTGCGCCTCTTCCTGGACGCGGGCGCGCTCCAGGAGGACCGGCAGCTTGCCGATGTTGTGCGTGCCGAAGACGACGTCCACCCAGGGCGCCCGCTTCACGATGGTGTCGCGGTCCTTCTGGGCGAGGCAGCCGCCGACGGCGATCTGCATGCCGGGGCGCTTCGTCTTCATCGGGGCGAGGCGGCCGAGGTTGCCGTAGAGCTTGTTGTCGGCGTTCTCGCGGACGGCGCAGGTGTTGAAGACGACGACGTCGGCGTCCCCGTCCGCACCCTCGGGCGCCCGCACGTAACCGGCGTCCTCCAGGAGCCCGGAGAGCCGTTCGGAGTCGTGGACGTTCATCTGACACCCGTAGGTGCGCACTTCGTACGTCTTGGATTCCTGAACGTCCACTGCCTGACTCCGGTCGCCGCTGCTCATGGGACAAGGGTAGGCGGTGCCGGGAGTGCGTCCGGACGCCGGAGTCCGCGCTCTCCGCCGGGCGTCACTGGACGTACGGATTCCGGTACCCGGCGTGCGGTCCGTCCCCTCGGCGCCGGGTCGGCGCGGGGTCATCCGCCGAGCGTGACGAACCGTTCCGCGAGGGTCTCCGCGGCGGTCCCGAGCAGGATCGTGTAGTGGTTGGAGCCCTCGATCAGCTCGGCGGGGAGGCCGTCCGGCCCGCCGGTCAGGCGTTCGACGACGGACGGCGGGAGCATCGGCGGCTCCTGGCCGAGCAGCCCGAGCGGCGCGTGCAGCAGCAGGGCCGGGACGCTCAGTTCCGTGAGGCGGGCGGCGAACAGGGCGTCGGACGTCAGCAGATCACGTCCGTCGTGGCGCACGGCGTCCTCCCGCACCTTCGAACGCCGGGCACCGCGGGGTCCGGCGACGTCGTAGCGCACGTACGCCTCGATGTCGGCGTTCCAGTGGGGTCCCAGCGCCGGATGCGCGCGGAAGAAGTCGACGTAGTCCGTGTCGGTGGCGTACGTCCGGCCGAGGCGGGCCAGTGCCGGTCCGAGGGTGGCGTCGAGGACGGCGTCGGGGTCCGCGCCGGGCGGGACGGGCAGCGGCAGGCCGCCGTCGACGAGCAGCAGCCGGTCGAACAGCCCTGGCCGGCGCACGGCCGCGAGCAGCGCGACGTAGGCGCCCATCGAATGGCCGGTCAGGGCGACCGGCCGGCCGCCGCCCAGGTCGCGGGCCAGGCGGCACAGGTCCCGGGCGTGCCGGTCGAGTCCGTACGGCCCGGGGGTGGTCGCGCTTCCGCCGCGGCCGCGCAGGTCGGGCGCGAACAGGCTCCACTCGTCGGGGAGCCGACGGGCCATGGCACGGAAGGACATCCCGGATCCGGTGATGCCGTGGGCCGCGAGCGCGGTCCGCGGTCCCCGGCCGAACCTCAGGACACGCAGGGTTCCGCCCTCGACCGGGAGATCGAGTGCGGCCGGTTCGTGCGGATCGCTCGGCTCGTTCATGCGCTCTCCTGGTCGTCGCTGGTGCCCATGGGCGTCGGCGGACGGTCGGCCTCCCACCTCCCCCCGTGGTCCGTACGGGCGGGTGCGGCCTCCCCCGTACGGTCCGTACGGGCGACTGCGGCTCCCCGAGGGGGCATACCCGGGTTCTACGCGTCCGGCGCGCTCCAGCCCTGCCTTCGCAGCACCTCCGACACGTCCGGTGCCCGGTAGTGCTCGCCCTTGAGGACCTTGCCGTCTGCCCTGCGGGTCACGTGCCCGTCGGGGCCGAGCTTCGTCATGTTGGCCCGGTGGATCTCCGCGATGACCTCGTCGAGGTCGATGCCGTGGACGAGGGCCGTGCCGTACGCCACGTACACGACGTCGGCGAGTTCGTGGGCGAGCCGGTCGAGCGGGCCGCCGACCGCGACCTCGGCGACCTCGGCCGCCTCCTCCGCCAGCAGCTCGCCACGGTGTGCGGCGAGCCGCGGGGAGACCTCGGCCGGGGTGCCGCGCACGTCGAGGCCGAAGGCGAGGTGGAACTCACGGACCAGCGAGGCGGGGGAGGACACCGCGGAGCCGGACGGCGGGACAGGGGCCTGCGACGGCGAGGACGGCTGCATTCGGCGAGCCTACCCATCCCCGGGAAGCACAGGCCCGGCCCGGCTCCCGATCCCCGACGGACCCGCCGGCGGGTCCGGGCCTGGCCAGGAACGGGCCCGGGCTGGCAGGATCGCGCGCATGTTCCAGGCATTCCACCGCATCGGCAGGCGACGCGCGCTGTTCGGCTCCACGGCCGTGCTCGCGGTCGCGGGGCTGCTGCTGTGGTGGCTGCTGCCCCTGAACGAGCAGTCCCCGAGCGGGACGATCACCTTCAGCACCGGCACCCCGACCGGGGTCTACCAGATGTACGGCAAGCTCCTCCAGGGCGCCATCGCCAAGGACATGCCCCATCTGAACGTGCGGCTGGTGAACAGCGACGGCTCGCAGCAGAACGTCAGCCGGGTGGCCACCGGCGGGGCCGACTTCACCATCGCGGCGGCCGACGCCGTGGAGACGTACATTCTCCAGGGCAAGCCGGGAGCGAAGCGGCTGCGCGGCTGCTCACGGCTCTACGACGACTACGTGCACCTGGTGGTCCCGCGCTCCTCGCCCATCCGGTCCGTGGCGGACCTGAAGGGCAGGAAGGTCGCCGTCGGACCGAGCGGTTCCGGGGTGCGGCTGATCGCGAACCATGTGCTGGAGGCTGCGGGGCTGGATCCCGCCAAGGACATCAAGCCGTTCAAGGACGGCATCGCGACCATGCCCAGCCTGCTCGAACAGCACAGGATCGACGCCTTCTTCTGGTCGGGCGGACTGCCGACGAACGCCGTCCAGCAGCTCTCCAGGTCCTACGACATCCGACTGGTGCCGATCGGCAGCGACCTCGTCGAGAAGCTGCACGAGCAGGGCGGGGCCTCCCGCTACTACCGGTCCGCCGTGATGCCCGCCGACGCCTATCCCGAGGCGCAGCGCGGCTCCGCCGTACCGACGCTGGCGGTGGCCAACTTCCTGATCACCCGGGAGGACGCCGACGCGAACCTCACCGAGGAGCTCACCCGCACGGTGATCGCGAGCCGCGACCGCATCGGCGCGGTGGTGCACGCGGCCCAGCTGGTGGACCTGCGCACGGCGATCTACACGGACCCGCTGCCCCTGCACGAGGGCGCCCGCCGCTACTACCGGTCGATCAAGCCGTAGCGCCGGGCCCGTGGCGGACGATCACGCCGTGACGCCGCCGGGTACCGGGCGATCGAGCCGTGGTGCCGCCCCGGCCGTTACGGGACCGCGCGGACCGCGTGGACCGCGTGGGCGCTCTCAGGGCGCCGGTTCCGACCTGGGCACCGTCACCGTCACCCGCAGTCCGTGCGGTTCGTGGTGGTCGTACGCGATGGAGCCGCCGCCCGCGGCGAGCAGGGCCCGGGAGATGGAGAGGCCGAGGCCCGAGCCCTTGACGTTCTGGTGGGCGGTGCTGCGCCAGAAGCGGTCGCCGATCCGGGCCAGGTCCTCGTCACCGAGACCGGGGCCTCCGTCGGTGACCACGACGGTCGAGGACGCGCCGTTCGAGGCGACCGTCACCTCGACGCCCTCCCCCTCGGGCGTGAACTTGACCGCGTTGTCGATCACCGCGTCCAGGGCGCTGGACAGGGTGATGGGATCGGCCCACGCGGTCGTGGGAGGACAGTTCCCGGTCAGCCGTACGCCCCTGCTGTCGGCGACCGGCTGCCAGGACGCGACGCGCTCGGCGGCCAGCGCCCCGATGTCGGTCAGGCGGACATCGGCCTCGGCGTGCTCGGCGAGCGCCAGGTCGAGCAGGTCGTCGAGCACCTGGGTGAGGCGCTTGCCCTCGGTGCGGACGGACGCGATCTCCTCGTTGCCCTCGGGGAGTTCGAGGGCCAGCAGCTCGATGCGCAGCAGCAACGCCGAGAGGGGGTTGCGCAGTTGGTGCGAGGCGTCGGCGACGAACGCCCGCTGCTGCTCCAGCACGCTCTCGACGTTGTCCGCCATCTCGTTGAACGACCGTGCCAGACGCTGGAGTTCGGGCGGTCCTCCGGCGGGCGCGACCCGGGACTTGAGGCGGCCGGTCGCGATGTCGTGGGTGGTGGCGTCGAGAACGCGTACGGGCCTGAGCACCCAGCCGGTCAGCCGCAGCGCGGCACCGAGCGCGAGCAGCATCGCGGCGATCTCGCCCGCGCCGATGATCAGCCAGCCGTGCAGGGTCTTGGAGCGCATCTGCCCGGTGGGCGAGTCGGTGACGACGACGCCGATGACGTCGCCGTCCCTGACGACCGGCGAGGCCACGACGAGCCGGCGCTGCTGCCAGGGCCAGACCTGTTCGGGGTCGTGGCTGCGGCGGCTGACGAGCGCCTCGTTGAACGCGTCGCGGGCCGCCCCGGACTTGGGCAGGATCCAGTTGTCCGGGGCGTTGGCCATCGGCTCGTCGTCGCGGTAGAACACGCCGGCCCGGATGCCGTACACCTCGTAGTAGCGGCCGAGTTCGGCGCGCAGGGTCTCGCCGCGCTCGTCCGGGAAGCCCGCCCGGGAGCGGCTCGGGGAGTCCGTGACGTACTGGGCGAGGGCCGCGAAGCGCGCGGTGTCGTCGATGCGGTCGACGACCACGCGCTGCTGCTGCGCCGCCGCCACGCTCGCCGCGAGCGGGACGCCGAGCGCGAGCAGCACGGCCGCCATCAGGACGATGAGCAGCGGGAGAAGGCGGGTACGCACCCGTGCCCGCTAGGCGGCCGGGGCGACGAGCCGGTACCCGACGCCACGCACGGTCTCGATCAGCGCCGGCATGCGCAGCTTGGAGCGCAGCGACGCCACGTGCACCTCCAGCGTCCGGCCGGTCCCTTCCCAACTGGTGCGCCACACTTCGCTGATGATCTGCTCCCGGCGGAACACCACTCCGGGTCGCTGGGCCAGCAGCGCGAGCAGGTCGAACTCCTTGCGGGTCAGCTGGACCGCCGAACCGGCCACGGTGACCTGGCGGTTGGGGAGTTCGATGCGTACGGAGCCCAGCAGCACCAGGTCCTCGCCCGGCGTGGAGACGTCGTCGTGGGCGGTGCGCCTGCTGACGGCGTGGATCCGGGCGAGCAGTTCGCCGGTGTCGTACGGCTTCACGACGTAGTCGTCGGCCCCGAGGTTGAGGCCGTGGATGCGGGAGCGGACGTCCGCGCGCGCGGTGACCATGATCACCGGTGTGGCGGTGCGCTTGCGGATCTTGCCGCAGACCTCGTAGCCGTCCTGGTCGGGCAGGCCGAGGTCGAGCAGGACGACACCGAAGCCGTCGCTCTCCGGGACGAGGGCCCTGAGGGCCTCCTCGCCGCTGCGGGCGTGCGTGACCTCGAAGCCGTGCCGCGCCAGGACGGCGGACAGGGCGGCGGCGACATGGTTGTCGTCCTCGACGAGGAGCAGTCTCATTCCGGCCCCCTCCGGTTCATCGGCCGTGCCGTTTCGTCGGCCGCACGGTCGCGGGTCTCAGCAGTGGAACGGTCTCGGGTCCCGTCGGTCGAACGGTCTCGGTTTTCATCGGTGGAACGGTCCCCGTTTCAACAAAGTGGTGCACGCGCGCGTGCACCAAGGAAGTCACGCCGATGGACAAGGACGGCGTCAAGGGAGTTCGGGTCGCCCGGGGCTTCCGTTACCCAGCCGGTACGCGCTCGGGCACGGTCCGCTACGACACGTGTCCGATTGCTACCGGATCGTGATGCTCAAGTTCCCCTCAGATGTAATGACGCTGGTCGCGCGCGGTTACTACTGTCCACCGAAACCGAGGAGGACGGAGCCCCCGAGCGATGACCGAAACATCGGTGGCCAAGGACGCCATGGCCGGGACCGACGAACTGGTCGTCCTGAAGAGCGTCAACAAGCACTTCGGAGCGCTGCACGTGCTCCAGGACATCGACCTGACGATCACCCGTGGCGAGGTCGTCGTGGTCATCGGGCCCTCCGGGTCCGGGAAGTCGACCCTGTGCCGCACCGTCAACCGTCTGGAGACGGTCGATTCGGGTGACATCTCGATCGACGGCCGGCCGCTGCCCCAGGAGGGCAAGGCGCTCGCCCGGCTGCGTGCGGACGTGGGCATGGTCTTCCAGTCCTTCAACCTCTTCGCGCACAAGACCGTGCTCGAGAACGTGATGCTGGGTCAGATCAAGGTCCGCAAGGCCGGCAAGCAGGCCGCGGAGGAGAAGGCCCGCGCGCTGCTCGACCGCGTCGGCGTGGGCACGCAGGCCGACAAGTACCCGGCCCAGCTGTCGGGCGGCCAGCAGCAACGCGTCGCCATCGCACGGGCGTTGGCGATGGACCCCAAGGTCATGCTCTTCGACGAGCCGACCTCGGCGCTGGACCCCGAGATGATCAACGAGGTCCTGGAGGTCATGCAGCAGCTCGCCCGGGACGGCATGACGATGATCGTCGTCACCCACGAGATGGGCTTCGCCCGCTCGGCCGCCAACCGGGTGGTCTTCATGGCCGACGGCCGCATCGTCGAAGAGGCCACTCCGGACCAGTTCTTCAGCAATCCGCGCAGCGACCGCGCCAAGGACTTCCTCTCGAAGATCCTGCACCACTGATGTCTCCGCGCGCGGGGATCCCTGACGTCCCCGCGCGCGGAGCCGCTCACGTCACCCGGCCGCCGACGGCCCGCAACTCACCCTTACCCGAAGGATGTTCACCATGAAGCTCCGCAAGGCCGCCGCAGCCTCGGCCGCCGTACTCGCGCTCGCCGTGACCGCCACCGCGTGCGGTTCGGGCGACAAGAACGACAGCGGGTCCTCGGGCGGCAGCGGCAAGATCAAGATCGGCATCAAGTACGACCAGCCCGGTCTCGGCCTCCAGCAGCCGGACGGCTCCTTCGCCGGTTTCGACGTCGACGTCGCGACCTATGTCGCGGGCCAGCTCGGCTACAAGCCCGGTCAGATCGAGTTCGTCCAGACCAAGAGCGCGGACCGCGAGAACGCGCTGGCCCGTGGCGACGTGAAGTTCATCGCCGCCACCTACTCGATCACCGACGAGCGCAAGCAGAAGGTCGACTTCGCCGGCCCCTACCTGCTGGCCCACCAGGACCTGCTGCTCAAGAACGACTCGAAGATCGCCAAGGGCACCGACCTCAACGGCAAGAAGCTCTGCTCGGTGACGGGTTCGACCTCGGCGCAGAACATCCACGACACCATCGCCCCGAAGGCCAGCCTGAAGGAGTACAGCGGCTACTCGGAGTGCATCGCCGCCCTCCAGAGCGGCGCCGTGGACGCGGTGACCACCGACGACTCGATCCTCGCGGGCTTCGCCTCGCAGGACCGGTACAAGGGCCAGTTCAAGCTCGCCGGTCTCAAGCTGAGCAACGAGAACTACGGCATCGGCATCAAGAAGGGCGACGCCGCGCTGGAGAAGAAGATCAACACGGCGCTGGAGAAGATGGTCTCCGACGGCTCCTGGCAGAAGGCGGTCGAGAAGAACTTCGGCCCCGCGCACTACAAGTACGAGCAGGCCCCGAAGATCGGCGTGATCGTCAAGTAGCCCCGGACCACCAGGCACCGCAGGGTCCCGGGGCAGCGCGGGGGCCCCGGAGCGCCGCACGGGCCCGGGGCGGCGCGGGAACCCGCCGTTCACGCGGGACCCCGCAGGTGTGCCGCCGCCCGCCGCGATCACGGCGGCGGCCCACCGCGCCCACCCCTCGGGCCCCTTGCGCCACCGTCCGCCACGTACGCCACCACCCGGAAGCGCGGGAGATCGTGTTCGACTTTCTTCAAGGTTATGACGTCCTGGGGGCCTTCTGGATGACGGTGAAACTCACCGTCCTCTCCGCCCTGGGCTCCCTGGTCCTGGGCACCCTGCTGGCCGCGATGCGGGTCAGCCCGGTCCCCCTCATGCGCGGATTCGGCACCGCCTACGTGAACATCGTCAGGAACATCCCGCTGACGATCATCATCCTGTTCAGCTCGCTCGGCCTCGCGGACATCTTCGGCGTGACGATGGGCACCGACGACTTCAAGGTGCAGGGCTTCCGGCTCGCGGTGCTCAGCCTCGTCGGCTACCACGCGGCCTTCGTCTGCGAAGCGCTGCGCTCCGGCATCAACACCGTGCCGGTCGGACAGGCCGAGGCGGCCCGCGCGATCGGGCTCGGCTTCGGCCAGACGCTGCGGCTGATCGTGCTGCCGCAGGCGTTCCGGGCCGTCGTCGTCCCCCTGGCGAACGTGCTGATCGCGCTGACCAAGAACACGACCGTGGCCGCCGCCATCGGCGTGGCCGAGGCCGCCACCCTGATGAAGACGATGATCGAGAACGAGGCCCGGACGGTCCTGATCGCCTCGGTCTTCGCCTTCGGGTTCGTGGTCCTGACCCTCCCCACCGGCCTCCTCCTCGGCTGGCTGGGCAAGCGACTGGCGGTGAAGCGGTGACCTCCGTCCTCTACGACGCTCCCGGCCCCCGGGCCAGGCGCCGCAACGTCCTGCTCTCGGTGCTCTTCATCGCCCTGCTCGCCGCGCTCCTGTGGTGGGCGTGGCAGGCCATGGACGACAAGGGCCAGCTGAAGTGGGACCTCTGGCAGCCCTTCACCACGGCCGACGCCTGGAACACGTATCTGCTGCCGGGCCTGTGGGGCACCCTGAAGGCCGCCGCGCTCAGCATGGTGATCGCCCTCCCCCTGGGCGCCGCCCTCGGCATCGCGCGCCTGTCCGACCACCGCTGGCTGAGCGTCCCGACGGGCGCCGTGGTCGAGTTCTTCCGGTCCATCCCGGTGCTGCTGCTCATGCTGTTCGCGAACGAGCTCTACGCCCAGTCCGCGAACATCGCCAGCGAGGACCGCCCGTTCTACGCGGTCGTCACCGGCCTGGTGCTCTACAACTCCTCGGTCCTCGCCGAGGTCGTCCGCGCGGGCATCCTCGCGCTGCCCAGGGGACAGACGGAGGCCGCGTACGCGATCGGGCTGCGCAAGGGCCAGACGATGACCAGCATCCTGCTGCCGCAGTCGGTCACCGTGATGCTCCCGGCGATCGTCAGCCAGCTCGTCGTCATCGTGAAGGACACCGCCCTCGGCGGCGCGATGATCACCTACGGGGAGCTCCTCACCGCGCGCAGCACCCTCGCGGCCAACTACGCCAACGTCATCCCGAGCTTCATCGTGGTCGCCGCCATCTTCATCGTCCTGAACTTCACGATCACCAGCTTCGCCTCCTGGCTGGAAGGCCGGCTGCGCCGCGGCAAGAAGACGACCGGCGCGGTCCTCTCACCGAACGACGCGACCATCGCCGGTACCGCGGCGACGGGCGCGGGCGGGGGCACCTTCTGACGAATCGTCCGAACATCGGTCGATCGGTGTGACCGAAGGGGTCAGTGACGTGATCGCCACTGACCCCGTCACTTGACGCAAGCAGCGGCAATGGGTTGCATACGTTCTGTGATCGTGCACCCTGCTCCACCTGCCTGTTCCCGTACGTCCCTCAGGACACAGCTCCGTGCAGGGGGCACCGCGCCGTGGACCCGGTGATCATCGTCGGTGCGGGGCCCGTGGGGCTCACGCTGGCCCTTGCGCTGGCTCGCCAGGAAGTGCCCTCCGTCGTGCTCGACGAGGGGCCGGGCAAGGACGAACTGCGGCTGGCGCGGACCGTGGTGCTGCGCGAGGACACGGCGGCGCTGATCGAGCGGCTGACGGGTCTGCCGCTCGACGACGCCGGTTTCCGTTGGGCCGGATGGCGGTCGATGCGGCGCAAGCAGGTGACGCGCGAGATCAGGTTCGACGGGGAGGCCGCCAGGGGCCCGAAAGGCGCCCCGGATTCTCCCGGCGCCGAGTCCGGGTGGGGCGACGGCCCTCGGGGGGCCGTCGCCCCACGCGGCACCGCCTCATCCCGGGACGGGGAAGGCCCGGCGGACGGCGAGGAGTTCAGCGCCCCGCTGCACATCACCCAGCACGCCCTGACCGGCGCCCTGCGCGAGGCCATCATCCACGAGCGGCTGATCAAGGTCGCCGTGAACAGCCGGCTCGACTCCGTGGAACAGGACGGCTCCGGCGTCACGGCACACACCCGTGGCCCCAACGGCACCTGGTGGCGCGGCAGTTACCTGGTCGGCTGCGACGGTCCTCGCTCGACGGTCCGCAAGCTCCAGGACATCCGCTTCCCCGGACGCACCGCCGTCGAACGGCACGCCGTCGCGGCCCTGCGCACCGAACTCCCCTGGCCCGGAGAAGCGTTGCTGCACCGGATGACGCCCTGGCGCGCCTCCGGCCCCTCCGCGGGCGAGGTCAGCGCCCGCCCCCTCGCCGAGGACGTGTGGCGGCTGGACTGGCTGCTGCCCCCTGGCAAGGACCTCGTCACGCCCGACCTGCTGGTGGCACGCATCCGGGAGACCCTCGGAGGCTGGAGCGGCGGCGCCACACCCGCGTACGAACTGCTCGACACCGGAGTCCACACCGTCCACCACCGGCTGGCCCGCCGCTGGCGCGCCGGCCGGGTCTTCCTCGCCGGGGACGCGGCCCATCTGCTCGGCGCCCTCGGCACCCAGGGCCTGGACGAGGGACTGCGGGACGCCGACAACCTGGCCTGGAAGCTGGCGCTCGGCTGGCACCACGGCCCGCACACCGCACTCCTCGACAGCTACCAGGAGGAGCGGCGCGCGGTGGTCGCCGCCCGGCTGCGCGCCGCCGACCAGGCACTGCCCCTGCTACGGAGCGGCGGCGGTCTGCGCGCCTACGTCCCCGGGTCCGCGCGCGGCCACGACGCGCTGCTCACGGACGGCCACCTGGGCCGCGGCCCGCTGGGCGCGCCGGGGGCGTACACCGGCTCCTCCCTCATGCCGCCGCCCACCGAGTCCCACTCCCCCGTCGACACCGAGCCCGGCGCGCCGGTCGTCGACGTCCGGGTGACCGCGGAGGACGGCTCGTTCGTACCCCTGCGGGAGCGGCTCGGGCGCGGGGTCCTGCTGGTGGTGCTGATCGCCCCCGGCACGGGGGTGTGGGCGCGCAAGCACTGGGTGACGGCGGGGATCATGCCCCGGCTCGCCGCCGCCGTGACCGCGCTCCCCCACCCCGCCGAACTTCTCGTCGCGGAGAGCTACCCGGGTGCGGCGGCGCACACCGTGCTGCTGGTCCGCCCCGACGGGCACCTGGTCACCGCGCTCGGCGGGGTCCGGCCGGCCGATCTGTACGAGGCGGCCGAGGCGGCCATCGGCGGACCGGCGACGGCGAACGCGGAGAGTGCCGCGGAGGCGACCGCGGGCAGGAGCTGAACACCCGGTGACCGTCGGGCCCAGGGTCTCCCGGCCCTGCGGACCCTCATGGTCCACATAGTGACGGTGAGTTGACCGGTCTGTGCCGCCATGGTCTACTCCGGATCGTGACCGACACCTGTGTGCGCCTGTGGCGGAGGGTCCATATGGACCTCGTCCGCTATGCGGGCTGCGTGTGTCGCCCGTCCTTCTGACTTCGCATCCTTTCCCGCGCGTCGCCGCTGTCTCCGCGCGCTCCTTTCGCGAACTCCCAGGACGGTCCGAGTGTCTGTGCCACCCTCTGTCTCCCCCCATGCCCCCGCCGCCGGGCTGCCTTCGGCGGTCTCCGGCGCGCCCCGTACTCCCACCCAGGCCGATCTGCTGGCCTTCGTACGCCGTACGGCCGCCGACGCCGAGCTGATCGCCTCGCTTCCCCTCGACCCCGACGGCCGCACCTGGGTACGGCTCGAAGGTCCCGGCGGCAGCGAGGCGTGGCTGATCGGCTGGCCGCCCGGCACCGGGACCGGCTGGCACGACCACGCCGAGTCCGTGGGCGCCTTCATCACCGCGTCGGGCGAGCTCAAGGAGAACTCCCTCGCCGCCCGGCTGCCCTCCGGCGGCTGGAAGACGCTGGAACTCACCGAGGACATCGACCGGCGGCGGACGCTGCCCGCGGGCACGGGCCGCGGTTTCGGCCGCCATCACGTGCACGAGGTGCTCAACGAGTCCACCGAGGAGCACGCGATCTCGGTCCACGCCTACTATCCGCCGCTCCCGCAGATCCGCCGTTACAGCCGTACGGGCCCGATCCTGCGCCTGGAGCACGTCGAGCGTCCGGAGGACTGGCAGTGAGCGACCCCGGGCAGCCCGTCAACATCGACAGCCTGCTGGAGCAGGTCCGCGCGGGCCTCGACCGTGTGGAGGCCGAGCAGGCCTTCGCGGCCGTGGAACGTGGCGAGGCGCTTCTGGTCGACACCCGGTACGCCGCCCTGCGGGAACGGGACGGCCTGATCCCCGGCGCCCTCGTCATCGAGCGCAACGAACTGGAGTGGCGGCTCGACCCCACGGGCAGTCATCGCGTCCCGGAGGCCACGAGTCATGACCTGCGGATCGTGCTGTTCTGCAACGAGGGGTACGCCTCCAGTCTCGCCGCCGAGTCCCTGCGCCGGCTGGGACTGCACAGGGCGACGGATCTGATCGGCGGCTTCCAGGCGTGGAAGAGCGCGGGCCTTCCGGTCACGACTCCGGACCCGGAGAGCTGACGGCCGCGGACGCGGAGAGCTGACAGCCCGCCCGCTCGGCACGCCTGCCTGCTTGGCCGCTCGGCCACTCGGTTGCTTGGCAGCTCGGCCGCGGGGTCAGAATCCCTCGTCCCCGAGTCCTTCCGTGTCCTCGCCCTCTTCCTCCAGTGCCTGGCGGACCACACGCAGGGCGAGGCCCTGGGAGTAGCCCTTGCGGGCGAGCATGCCGGCGAGGCGTCTGAGCCGCTTGTCGCGGTCGAGGCCGCGGGTGGAGCGCAGCTTGCGGGCGACCAGCTCCCGCGCGGTCGCCTCCTCCTGCTCGGAGTCGAGCTGTCCGACGGCTTCGTCGATCAGCGTCGATTCCACGCCCTTGGTCCGCAGTTCCTGGACGAGCGCCCGCCGGGCCAGTCCCCGGCCGTGGTGCCGGGACTCCACCCAGGCGTCCGCGAAGGCGCCGTCGTTGATCAGCCCGACCTCCTCGAACCGTGACAGCACCGCTTCCGCCACGTCGTCCGGGATCTCGCTCTTGCGCAACGCGTCCGCCAGTTGCTTCCGCGTGCGCGGGGTCCCGGTGAGCAGGCGCAGGCAGATCGCTCGCGCCCGCTCAGCCGGGTCCCCGGGGGACTCCCTCTTCTCGGCCCTCGACGAGGAGGGGGCGTCTCCGTCACCCGGGTAGCCGGACGGCTCACCGAAACCGCCGCGCCGTCGACCCCTTCCACCACGCGGTCCGCCCGCGGCACGTCCACCGCGCCGGGAGACCGCGTCCGGCGAACCGTGACCGCGCGGCGGGCCGTCACCGCGCCGTGCGTCACCGCCGCCCGTGTATCCGCCGCCGTCCGGATCACCCTCGTCCGGACCGGCGTCGTGGAAACCGTCGGATCCGTGGAACCCGTCGTCGGATCCGTGGAGCCCGTCGTCGGTGCCGTACGGCTGCCCGCCGTACCCCCCGGCACCGCCGTACGACCCCTCACCGTCTCCGGCCGGGCCGCCGGCACCCCCGCCGTACCCCTGTCCCGGACTCCCGGGGTTGAGGGGATAGGCGTACTCGGCCCAGTCGGTTCGTCGTGTCATGAACTAGCTCTTGGCTGCCGCGGCCCTGGACTTGGTGGTCTTGGCGGCCGGAGCGGGCACCGTCTTCGCGGCGTCGTCCGGGGTGGCCGAGACCACGGCGTCCGCGCCCGGCTCGGCGGCGGGCTGCTCGGGCTTCACACCGACGCCCAGCTTCTCCTTGATCTTCTTCTCGATCTCGTTGGCGAGGTCGGGGTTGTCCTTCAGGAAGTTGCGGGCGTTCTCCTTGCCCTGGCCGAGCTGGTCGCCCTCGTACGTGTACCAGGCGCCGGCCTTGCGGACGAAGCCGTTCTCCACGCCCATGTCGATCAGGCCGCCCTCGCGGCTGATGCCCTGGCCGTAGAGGATGTCGAACTCGGCCTGCTTGAAGGGCGGCGCGACCTTGTTCTTCACGACCTTGACGCGCGTGCGGTTGCCGACCGCGTCGGTGCCGTCCTTCAAGGTTTCGATACGGCGGATGTCGAGGCGCACCGAGGCGTAGAACTTCAGCGCCCGGCCACCGGTCGTGGTCTCCGGCGAGCCGAACATCACGCCGATCTTCTCGCGGAGCTGGTTGATGAAGATCGCCGTCGTCTTCGACTGGTTGAGCGCGCTGGTGATCTTCCGCAGGGCCTGGCTCATCAGACGGGCCTGGAGACCCACGTGCGAGTCGCCCATCTCGCCCTCGATCTCGGCCCGCGGCACCAGGGCGGCGACGGAGTCGATGACGATGAGGTCGAGCGCACCGGAGCGGACGAGCATGTCCACGATCTCCAGGGCCTGCTCGCCGTTGTCCGGCTGCGACAGGATCAGGTTGTCGATGTCGACGCCGAGCTTCTTCGCGTACTCGGGGTCGAGGGCGTGCTCGGCGTCGATGAACGCCACCTGGCCGCCGGCCTTCTGCGCGTTCGCCACCGCGTGCAGGGTGAGGGTCGTCTTGCCGGAGGACTCCGGGCCGTACACCTCCACCACGCGGCCACGCGGCAGGCCGCCGACGCCGAGGGCGACGTCGAGCGCGGTCGACCCGGTGGGGATGACCTCGATGGGCTCATTCGGCCGCTCGCCCAGGCGCATCACTGCACCCTTGCCGAACTGCCGTTCAATCTGCGCGAGCGCGGCGTCGAGCGCCTTCTCGCGGTCGGTTCCTGCCATGGGTTCCACCCGGTTTGCTTGAGTCGATCGCTTCACGTCAAAGACGCTAACGCCTGCCACTGACAATGCGCCCCGACGCCCGTCCGGCCTGTGGATAACTCGGTCACATCTCTGTGGAAAACGTACCGAATCACCCGTCGAAGGCTTCGCCGGAACCCCCATAAGAATGGATGTTCGATTTTCGTGTCAAGCGCACCACGCGGCACGTCCGAGACTACGTTCGCGCACCGACAACGACCCGAGGATCCCGGCGTCCCGCCCGCCCGACAGCACTCCAGCCCTCCAGCCCCGCTTCCCGGGTGCCGGGCCCCGGCACCCGGTACCCGCCCCGGTCCTGGCTACTCCCCGTGGCGTACGGACGGCGCCTCCGGCCGTACGACGACACCGCCGGAGGCACCCGGCAGGCTGTGGCCATGCCCATGACGAGGACCCGCCCCCCGACGACGCCCAAGCCCGAGCTCAGGCCGGCCGAGCGGCTCTGCCACGCGACGGGCGCCCTGCTCGTCGCCTCCGGCCTGCTGCACCTGCTGGTCTTCGCCGTCGACGGCGGCCCCTGGGACGGCCCCGTCTCCTGGCGCAAGCCCGTCACCTTCGGGCTCTCCTTCGGGCTGACCCTGATCGCGGTCACCTGGGTCACGTCGTACGTGCGGATGGAGGCACGGCCGCGCGCCGCGCTGCTCCTCGTGTTCGCCGCGGACTGTGTGGTGGAGGTCGGCGGGATCACCCTTCAGGCGTGGCGCCGGGTTCCGTCGCACCTCAACATGTCGACCGGCTTCGACACGGCGGTGTCCATGATGCTCGCCGTGGGCGGAGGCGTGCTGGTCGTGGTGCTGACCGCCTTCGCGCTCGCCTCGTTCCGGAACCCGCCCACCGGGCCCGTCGGCATGCCGCTGGCCGTGCGCTCGGGGTTCGCGATCCTGCTCGTCGCGCTGGCCTCCGGCGCCGTGATGATCGCGCGCGGGGTGGTCCTCACCAGGACCGGTCACCAGGAGGCCGCGTACCACTCGACGGCCCCGCTCAAGCCGCTGCACGGGGTGAGCCTGCACGCCGTACTGGTGCTGCCCGCGCTGGCCTGGCTGCTCTCCCGCACCGACTGGAGCGAGTGGACCAGGGAACGGGTCGTCCTGGGCGCGGTCTGCTGCTACGCCGCCGCCGTCCTCGTGACCGGCCTCCACGCGGCCCTCGCCTGGTGAACCCCTCTGGGCGCCCCCGGTGGCCTCACCGGCCGAGCTGTCGCCGTACGCGCGCGACGAGGCCCTCCGAGCTGCGGGTGCGGTGGCCGTGCACCCGTGGGTCGTCCGTGACGTCGTAGCGCTTCACGTACGCCCCCAGGAACGCCTGGAGGGTCGCGACGGCGGGGATGGCGATCAGCGCGCCGACGGCCCCGAGCAGAGCGGTGCCGGCGATCACCGACCCGAAGGCGACCGCGGGGTGGATGTCCACCGTCCTGGAGGTCAGCTTCGGCTGGAGCATATAGTTCTCGAACTGCTGGTACACCACGACGAAGACGAGCACCCAGAGCGCGTACCAGGGACCGATCGTGAACGCGATCAGCATGGGCAGGGCGCCCGCGAGATAGGTGCCGATGGTCGGGATGAACTGCGAGACCAGGCCGACCCACACGCCGAGCACGGGCGCGTACGGCACGCCCAGGGCCTCCAGCAGGATGTAGTGGGCCACTCCCGAGATCAGCGCCATCAGTCCGCGTGAGTAGAGATAGCCGCCGGTCTTGTCGACGGCTATCTCCCAGGCGCGCAGCACTTCGGCCTGGCGGGCCGGCGGCAGCACCGAGCACAGCGCGCGCCGCAGCCGGGGTCCGTCGGCGGCGAAGTAGAACGAGAACAGCGCGACCGTCAGCAGCTGGAAGAGACCGCCGAGCACCTGCCCGGACACGTCCAGGACGCCGGTGGCGCTGTTCTGCACGTACTTCCGCAGCCAGTCGGAGTGGAGCAGGCCCTCCTGGATGTCGACCCGTCTGAGGTCGGTGTGGAAGTGCGTGTTGGTCCAGTTGATGAGCGAGTCGAGGTAGTCGGGGAAGCCCTCGATCATCTTGATGATCTGGCCCGCGAGCATCGAGCCGAGCAGGGTGACGAACCCGGCGATCATGATCAGCGATCCCAGGAAGACGAGGAAGGTCGCCAGGCCCCTGCGCATGCCCCGTGACGCCATCCAGCTGACCGCGGGTTCTATCGCGAGCGCGAGGAAGAACGAGATCAGGATGTTGATGAGCAGACCGGTGAGCTGGTGGAAAGCCCAGCTGCCCAGCTGGAACACGGCGACGAGCGCGAGGGCGAGCACCATGGCACGGGGCAGCCAGCGCGGCATGCGCGTGCCCGGTGCGACGACGGCGACGTCGGGCGGACCGGGCGGCGTCGTGCCGAGCGGTGATGACTGCTGATCGACCTGCGTGTTCTCGTCTGTCGGGGCCACGCGCCAAGTCTGGCCCACGCCACCGACACCAAACCCGGGTGCCCCCGGTCTTTCGCGGTCCCCTGTCCCGTTCAGTGGTTTTCGTACGGAACGTTCATGGTCGCGCACACCACGCGCCACACGTCCTTGGCCTCCCAGCCGGCGTCCAGCGCCTCGTGGACGGTACGCCCGCCGAGTTCCGTCATCACATGATCGCGCGCGAAAGTCTCGGCGTACCCCGCGCCGAAGTGATCGCCCATTCGCTGCCAGAAGACCGTCAACCGCATGAACCCAGTATCCCGCCCCTGAGAGTGGGCCCCGGCCGGGACCGCGTGCCGAGACCGCTTTCCGCCCTACGGTCTGACGCATGGCCGAATCCGGAGCATCTCCACTCCCCCAGACGCCCCCCGCGCGCTCCCCCCTCGCACGTGCAGAGCACTTCGTCTGGCTCACCGCGCGCGTGCTGGAACAGCGCCGCTTCGCCCACCACTTCCTCGGCGCCGGTGCCGACGCGGTCGAGACGGCGCTGGCCGCCTACCGCAACGACGACGAAGGGTACGGTCACGCGCTCGAACCCGACCTGCGCGGCCCGGTCAGCCAGCCGCTGCACACGGGGCACGCCCTGCGCGTCCTCGACTCGATCGGACGCTGCGGCGGACAGCGCGTGGAACGGGTGTGCCGGTATCTGACCTCCGTGTCGACCGCGGACGGCGCGCTGCCCGCCGTCACGCCGAGCCAGCGCGGGTATCCGGTGGCCCCTTTCGTGCCGGTCGTCGACGATCCGCCGAGCGAGCTCCTCGCCACCGGCCCGGTCGTGGCTCTGCTGCACCGCAACGAGGTCTGGAACGCCTGGCTGTTCCGGGCCACCGACTTCTGCTGGCAGGCGGTGGAGTCCCTGGAGAAGTCCCATCCCTACGAGGTGGAGGCGGCCGTCGCCTTCCTGGACTCGGCGGCCGACCGCTCGCGCGCGCAGGCCTGCGCCGACCGGCTGGGCCGGCTCGTCCGTGAGCAGCGGCTGGCCGCGCTGGATCCCGGCCGCCTCGACGCCTACCCCGTCGCGCCCGGTTACGCGCCCGGTGAGCACCACTTCCCGCACGACTTCGCGCGGACGCCGGACTCGCTCGCGCGCGCGTGGTTCACCGACGAGGAGATGGCCCGTTCGCTCGACCACCTCGCGGACGAGCAGCAGGAGGACGGCGGGTGGCCGGTCCGCTGGCGCCAGTGGGCACCGGGTACGGCCCTGGAGAGCCGTCCCATCGTGACCATCGAGGCACTGCGCACGCTCCGGGTGTACGGGCGGGCGATCGGCTGAGCTCTACGGGGCCCGGGCGTCCGGCGTGTCCGAGCTGCTCTGGAGGACCGGACCGCCCGGGAGTGCGGCTCCGTGGGTCCGGCGTCAGCCCGTCAGCGCGCGGACCCCGGCCGTCACCACCACCGCCGCGGCGACCACCACCAGGAACGGGGCGCGCAGGATCAGCGCCACGGCCGCCGCGGCGAGTCCGGCGGCCTTCGCGTCGAGGACGAGGACCCGCCCGTCGGCGAAGGTCTGCTGGGCCGTGAGGGCGGCCAGGAGCGCGACGGGCAGCAGCGCGGCGAGGCGCTGCACGAGCGGCCGCTCCAGCACGCCCGCGGGGATCAGCAGTCCGACGAGCTTGACGGCGTAGCAGCCGACGGCGGTCACACCGATGGCGATCCAGATGTTCAACGTCCTTCTCCTGACACGTCCGGGCCGTCGTTCCGCGCGCCTGCCGGTGGACCGGCGGGCGTATCGGGAGCCGTCCCGTCCGGCGCTCCCGCGGAGGTGTCGTGGGCGGCGTCCGCGCGGCGGCGCCCCGTCAGGTAGAGCACGGCGGGGGCGGACAGGGCGGCCACCAGCACCGGGACTCCGGCGGGCAGCACGGGCAGCAGACCGAGCCCCAGCAGGACGGCGAGTCCCGCGACGGCACGCTCCGTGGTGGTCTTCAGCATCGGCGCGAGCAGGGCCAGGAACACCGCGGGCCCTGCCGCGTCCAAACCCCACGCGTCGGTGTCGCCGATGGCCTGGGCCCCGGCCGCGCCGAGCAGGGTGGTGAGGTTCCACAGCACGTACAGGGAGAGCCCGGTGACCGTGAAGCCGAGCCGGACGCTCCGGCGGGTGGGCTGGGCGAGCGCCACGGCCGTGGTCTCGTCGATCACCCACTGCGCGGCGAACGGACGTACCGCGCGCGGGAGGGCCAGGAGCTGGGACAGACGCAGCCCGTAGAAGGCGTTCCGGACGCCGAGGAAGAACGCGCCCGCGGCCGCGGTGAGCGGGTTGCCGCCGGCCGCGAGCGCGCCCACGAGGGCGAACTGCGACGCCCCGGTGAACACCAGGAGGCTGAGGGCGCAGGTCTGGAGCAGGGTGAGCCCGCTGCCGGCCGAGGTCACCCCGAAGGCGAAACCGGACAGTCCGACGGCGACCCCGACTCCGAGGGCGTCGCGGACGACGGCCCTGTCGGGTTTTCCGTGTTCTTCACCGCGTATGTCTGGGAGAGCTGTCTGTTGTGCCACGTCCCGGACGGTACGAGAAGCCGGCCGCCGGCGTCTTGTACGTTCTTGCGCTCCCGCTGGTAGGCGCCCGGTGGTACGCCCACGATCCGGCTGAAGTGGCGGTTGAGGTGGGGCTGGTCGGTGAAGCCGACGGTGACGGCGGCCTCGGCGGGTGTGGATCCGGCGTCCAGGAGCCTGCGGGCCCGGCGTACCCGGGCGTCGGTCAGCCAGGTGTGGGGCGGCATGCCGTACGTGTCCCGGAAGGCGCGCAGCAACGCGAACGGACTGGTGCCGAGGTCGGCCGCGAGCCGTTCCAGGGTCGGCGGCTCGGCCATCCGCTCGTCCAGCACGCCCCGCGCGCGTGCCGCGAGCCGGCCGCCGGCGGTGCGCACGGCCCGCTGCGGCAGCGGTCCTCCGTTCAGGCGCAGCAGCCGCGTGACGGCGACCCTCAGCAGGGTGTCGGCGGCCAGCGCGTTGCCCTCCTCCGCGGCTCTGAGCACCTGGTGGACCAGGCCCGCCGCGTAGGGGTCGTCGAGTACCGGGCTGCTGAATCCGGGGGTGCCGCGGAGGGTGGTGGTCTCGGCGGCGATCTCGGCCACCGTCTCCGGAGAGGGGTAGACGGCGCCGTACCTCCAGCCCTCGGGGACGCCCGCGCGCCCGGTGTGCGGGGTGTCGGGGTTGACCAGTGCCAGTGAGCCCGGGCCCGCGTACTGGTCGGCGCCGCCGTGGTGGAAGACCTCGACGCCCTCGGTGACGGCGGCGATGACGAAGTTCTCATGGGTGTGCCGTACGAAGATCTTCTCGACGTACCGGGCACGCAGCAGATCGACACCGGGCAGCTCCGGATACTGCCAGTGCCGCGCCCGCTCCTGCCCCGAACCTGCCACGTCCTCATTGTCCGCCACCGTGCCGAAGCCGCCCGCCACCGCACCGAAGCCACCCGACCACCGCACCGAAGCCGTCCGACCACCGCGCCAAAGCCAGCCGGCCACCGCACCGAAGCCACCCGGCCATCGCTCGGCCGTGGCGTTCTCGCAGGTCAGCGCGGTTGTCAGTGGGCGGGTGCAGGATGGACGCATGGTCAGCTCCGCACACCGAGCGCTCGACGGCTTCTCCCCCGCGACCCGCGGCTGGTTCACGGGGGCCTTCTCCGCGCCCACCGCGGCCCAGGCAGGGGCCTGGGAGGCCATCGGCGCGGGCTCGGACGTGCTGGTCGTGGCCCCCACCGGTTCCGGCAAGACGCTGGCCGCGTTCCTCGCCGCGCTCGACCAGCTGGCCTCGACCCCACCGCCGGCGGACCCGCGCAAGCGCTGCCGGGTGCTGTACGTGTCGCCGCTCAAGGCGCTGGCGGTCGACGTGGAGCGCAATCTGCGCAGTCCGCTGACCGGCATCCGGCAGGAGTCGGTGCGGCTCGGGCTGCCGGAGCCGGAGGTGAAGGTCGGGATCCGTTCCGGAGACACCCCGCCCGCCGAGCGCCGCGCGCTGGCCACGCGCCCGCCGGACATCCTCATCACCACCCCCGAGTCGCTGTTCCTGATGCTGACCTCGGCCACCCGTGACGCGCTGACCGGCGTCGAGACGGTGATCCTGGACGAGGTGCACGCGGTCGCGGGCACCAAGCGCGGCGCGCATCTCGCGCTCACCCTGGAGCGGCTCGACGAACTGCTCCCGAAGCCCGCCCGGCGCATCGGCCTCTCCGCGACGGTGCGTCCCGTGGACGAGGTGGCGCGCTATCTCTCGCCGCGCCGCAAGGTGGAGATCGTCCAGCCGCCGTCCGGCAAGGAGTTCGACCTCTCCGTGGTCGTCCCGGTGGAGGACCTGGGCGAACTGGGCGGGTCACCGGCCGCCGACGGCAAGGAGGGCGCGGAGAAGCCCTCCATCTGGCCTCACGTGGAGGAGCGGATCGCCGACCTCGTCCAGTCCCACCGCTCGACGATCGTGTTCGCCAACTCGCGCCGCCTGGCCGAGCGGCTGTGCAACCGGCTCAACGAGATCGCGTACGAGAGGGCGACCGGCGCACCCCTGGAGGAGGCGCACGCGCCGGCCGAGCTGATGGGCGGTTCGGGCGCGGCCCAGGGGGCGCCCGCGGTGATCGCCCGCGCCCACCACGGTTCGGTCTCCAAGGAGCAGCGGGCCCAGGTCGAGGAGGACCTGAAGGCCGGCCGGCTTCCTGCCGTGGTCGCCACCTCCAGCCTCGAACTCGGCATCGACATGGGCGCGGTCGACCTCGTGGTCCAGGTGGAGTCGCCGCCGTCCGTGGCCTCGGGGCTCCAGCGCGTGGGCCGCGCGGGCCACCAGGTGGGCGCGGTCTCCACCGGTGTCGTCTTCCCGAAGTACCGGGGTGACCTGGTGCAGGCCGCCGTGGTCACCGAACGGATGCGGACCGGCTCCATCGAGTCCCTGCGGGTCCCCGCCAATCCGCTGGACGTGCTGGCGCAGCAGCTCGTCGCCATGACGGCGCTCGACACGTGGCAGGTCGACGACCTGCTCACCACGGTCCGCCGGGCGGCCCCCTTCGCCTCGCTCCCGGAGTCGGCGTTCACCGCCGTGCTCGACATGCTCGCGGGACGCTATCCCTCCGACGCGTTCGCCGAGCTGAGGCCCCGCGTGGTGTGGGACCGGGTGGCGGGCACGGTGACCGGCCGCCCCGGCGCGCAGCGGCTCGCCGTCACCTCCGGGGGCACCATCCCCGACCGCGGACTCTTCGGGGTGTTCCTCGCGGGAGCCGACCCCAAGAAGGGCGGCGGCCGGGTCGGCGAGCTCGACGAGGAGATGGTGTACGAGTCCCGGGTGGGCGATGTCTTCACCCTCGGCACCAGCTCCTGGCGCATCGAGGACATCACCAGGGACCGGGTGCTGGTCTCCCCGGCGCCCGGCGTCCCTGGCCGGCTGCCCTTCTGGAAGGGCGACCAGCTCGGGCGGCCGCTGGAACTGGGGCGCGCGGTGGGCGCGTTCCTCCGCGAGGTCGGATCGCTCCCCGAGGGCGACGCCCGGCTGCGGCTGCTGGCGGCGGGCCTGGACGCCTGGGCCGCCGACAACGTCATCGCCTACCTCACCGAACAGCGCGAGGCGTGCGGGCACATCCCGGACGACCGCACGATCGTCGTCGAACGCTTCCGTGACGAGCTGGGCGACTGGCGCGTGGTCGTGCACTCCCCCTTCGGTGCCCAGGTCCACGCTCCCTGGGCCCTCGCGCTGAGTGCCAAGCTCTCCGAGCGCTACGGCATGGACGCGCAGGTCATGCACGCGGACGACGGCATCGTGCTGCGGTTGCCCGACGCCGATCTGATGAGCCTGGACCTGCTCGACCAGGCGCCCTCGAAGGCCGGCGCGGAGTGGGACGCGGAGCGGGCCCCGGTCGGAGCGGCGGACGTCGCCTTCGACAAGGGCGAGGTGAACCAGATCGTCACGGACCAGGTCGGCAGTTCGGCCCTGTTCGCCGCCCGCTTCCGCGAATGCGCCGCCCGCGCCCTGCTCCTGCCGCGCCGCAGCCCCGGCAAGCGCACCCCGCTGTGGCAGCAGCGGCAGCGTGCGGCGCAGCTGCTCCAGGTGGCCAGTGAGTTCGGTTCGTTCCCGATCGTCCTGGAGGCGGTGCGCGAATGCCTCCAGGACGTCTTCGACGTGCCGGGACTCACCGAGCTGATGGGCGACATCGAGTCCCGCAAGGTGCGGCTGGTCGAGGTCACCACCCCCGAGCCCTCCCCCTTCGCCCGCTCCCTGCTCTTCGGCTACGTCGCCCAGTTCCTGTACGAGGGGGACTCGCCGCTCGCCGAGCGGCGGGCCGCCGCGCTGTCGCTGGACTCGCGGCTGCTGGCCGAGCTGCTGGGCCAGGCCGAACTGCGTGAGCTCCTGGACGCCGACGTCCTGGCCGAGCTGGAGCGCGAGCTCCAGTGGCTCACCGAGGACCGGCGCATCAAGGACGTGGAGGGCGTCGCCGACCTGCTGCGTCTGCTGGGGCCGCTCACGGAGGCCGAGCTGGCCGAGCGGGGCGCCGAGCCGGGGTGGGCGACGGAGCTGGCCGCCGCGCGCCGCGCCATCAGGGTCCGGGTCGCCGGAGCGGACCACTGGGCGGCGATCGAGGACGCGGGCCGGCTGCGTGACGCGCTGGGCACGGCGCTGCCCGTCGGCGTCCCGGAGGCCTTCACCGAACCGGTCAAGGATCCGCTCGGCGATCTCCTCGCCCGGTACGCGCGCACCCACGGGCCGTTCACCTCGGCGACCGCCGCCGCCCGCTTCGGACTCGGCACGGCCGTCACCGACGGCGCGCTGCATCGCCTCGCCGCAGGCGGCCGGGTCGTCCAGGGCGAGTTCCATCCGGCGGGCATCGGCCAGGAGTGGTGCGACGCGACGGTGCTGCGGCGCCTCCGCCGTCGTTCGCTCGCGGCGCTGCGCCATGAGCTGGAGCCGGTCCCGCCCGCCGCGCTCGCCCAGTTCCTGCCGCAGTGGCAGCACGTGGGCAGCGGGCACGGTCTGCGCGGCGCCGACGGACTCGTGCGTGCCGTCGAGCAGTTGCAGGGCGCGTCCGTTCCGGCGTCCGCGCTGGAGAAGCTCGTGCTGCCGTCCCGGGTCGCCGGTTACACCCCCGCTCTGCTGGACGAGCTCACGGCGGCGGGCGAGGTCGTGTGGGCCGGGGCGGGTTCCCTGCCGGGCAAGGACGGCTGGGTGTCGTTGTACCTCGCGGACACCGCGCCCCTGCTCCTTCCGGCTGCGCACCCCCTGGAGCCGACGGCGCTGCACCAGTCGGTCCTCGACGCGCTCTCGGGGGGCTACGGCCTGTTCTTCCGCCAGATCGCCGACCAGGTCCGTGCCACCACGCACCCCGAAGCGACCGATCCGCAGCTCGCCGACGCCATCTGGGAACTGGCCTGGTCCGGGCGTCTGACGAACGACACGCTCGCGCCGATGCGCTCCCTCCTGGGCTCGGGCCGCACCGCGGGGTCCACGGCCCACCGCGCCAAGCGTTCGGTGCCCCGCGGGCGCTACGGCTCCCTGACGGGAGGGGCCCGCCCCCAGTCGCGTACGGGTCCGCCCACCGTGGCGGGCCGCTGGTCGCTGCTGCCCGAGCGCGAACCCGACGCGACGGTCCGCGCCCACGCCCTGGCCCGGGCGCTGCTCGACCGGCACGGAGTGGTGACCAGGGGTGCCGTAGCGGCGGAGGGCGTCGAGGGCGGTTTCTCCGCGGTGTACCGCATCCTGTCGGCGTTCGAGGACAGCGGCCAGGCACGGCGGGGCTATGTCGTCGAGGGGCTCGGCGCGGCCCAGTTCGCGATGGACGGCGCGGTGGACCGGCTCCGTGCGGTGGCGAACGCGCGTGACCGGGGCGCGGCCCTCGTCGAGCCGGTCCTTCCCGACAACTCCCCCGCCGCCCACGGCTTCCCGGACAGCGCCGCGTTCCCGCGTTCCGGTTCGGGCCACGGCGGCAAGGGGTACGACGGCGACGCCTTCACGGACAGGACCGACCTCGGCGACGGCGGTCCCGAATCCTGGAACGACCTCACCGCCGGCCTCGACCCCGCCTCCCCCTTCGACGCCGATGCCCCATACGGCCCCGGCTCTCGCTTCGACACCGATTCCCCGCAAGGTCCCGATTCCGCCCACGGCCCCGGCTCCGCCCACGGCCACGGCCCCGGCTCAGCCCTGGACTTCGATCCCGGCGACGACCACACCTTCTCCGCCGACTCCGCCCTCCCGGCCGGGTCCCCCCATCCGGACGGGCGCCACCCCGGCGCGCCTCACGGCGGGAACGCCCCGTCCCACCGCGGCGGCTCGCGGTACCCGGCGAACGGTGCGGGTTTCCCGGGCGCCGGCCCCCGGTCCCGTACGAGCTCCCCGGCTGTCGTGCTGGCCGCCGCCGACCCCGCGAACGCCTATGGCGCGGCCCTTCCCTGGCCCGAGTCCCCGACCGAGGCCGGCCACAAGCCGGGCCGCAAGGCGGGTTCCCTGGTCGTCCTGGTCGACGGTGAACTGGTTCTCTACATGGAGCGCGGCGGCAAGACCCTGCTGGCCTGGCCGGCCGACCCCGACGGCCCGGTCTCGCAGGACACCCGTCTCGGCAGCGCGGCGGAGGCACTGGCCGCGGCGGCGCGCGCGGGCTCGCTCGGCACCGTCACCGTCGAGCGCGTCAACGGCGCCTCCGCCCTCACCTCGCCCCTCGGCACCCTCCTGGAAGGAGCCGGCTTCATCGCCACCCCGCGCGGACTCCGCCTTCGCGCCTGACCGACCGCCCCCACCCGTGCCACCCTGGAGCCATGCCCGAAGGAGACACCGTCAAGCAGACCGCGAAGCGCCTGCACACGGCCCTCGCGGGCAAGGTCCTGACCCGTTCCGACCTGCGGGTGCCGCGGTACGCCACGGCCGACCTCACCGGTCGTTCCGTCCTGGACGTCACCGCGCGCGGCAAGCACCTCCTCACCCGGGTCGAGGGCGGTCTGACCCTGCACTCGCATCTGCGGATGGACGGCGCCTGGAGGGTGTACGAGAGCGGGCGGCGCTGGAGCGGAGGCCCCGCGCACCAGATCCGGGCCGTGCTCGGCACCGAGGACCGGACGGCGGTCGGCTACCGCCTGCCGGTGCTGGAACTGCTCCGCACCGCCGACGAGGCCGGCGCGGTCGGCCATCTCGGCCCCGACCTCCTGGGCCCCGACTGGCATCCGGCCAAGGCCCTGGAGAACCTCCTCCGCGACCCCGGGCGCGCCCTCGGCGAGGCCCTGCTGGACCAGCGCAATCTCGCGGGCATCGGGAACGTGTACAAGAGCGAGCTGTGCTTCCTGCTCGGGGTCACGCCCTGGCTCCCCGTCGGCGCGCTGCCCGCCGACCGGGCCCGGCAACTGCCGTTCCTCGCCAAGAAGCTGCTGGAGTACAACCGGGACCGTCCGGTCCGTGTCACCACCGGGCATCCCCGGCAGAACCTGTTCGTGTACGGGCGCGCCCCACGCCCGTGTCTGCGCTGCGGGACGCCGGTCCGCTCGGGGAACCAGGGCGACGGATCCCGTCAACGGCCCACGTACTGGTGCCCCCGGTGCCAGGCGGGCCCCGCCCCGGGCCAGGACGCCGGCCGGTACCCCGTCGCGGTGCGCCCACGCACCGGACGGGAGCAGTCCCGCCCGAACGATTGACGACCCGTCAGATTTCTTCGTACCGTCGGTTCATGGGCCTCCCCGCGTACGACCTCACCGGACGCACCGCCTTCGTCACCGGCGCGGGCAGCGGCATCGGCCGCGCGACGGCGGCTCTGCTGGCGGAGGCGGGCGCCACCGTGCACTGCGCGGACATCGACGAACAGGGCGCGCACGAGACGGCGACGCTGATCAAGGACCAGGGCGGCACCGCCCTCGGCCATCGCGTCGACGTCACCGACCGGGACGCGCTGCGGCAGGCCGTCGCCTCATGCGGCCCGCTCCACGTGATGGCGGCGATCGCCGGGATCATGCACAGCAGCACCGTCCTGGAGACCCTGGACGAGGACCTGGACCGGGTGCTGAGCGTCAACTTCAAGGGGGTCCTGTACGCCTGCCAGGAGGCCGCCCGCTCCATGATCGCCAACGGGGTCCGGGGCAGCGTCGTCACCATGGCGTCCGGCGCCATCGACTCGGGCGGTCCCGGACTGCTCTGCTACAGCGCGGCCAAGGCGGCCGTCGTCCAGCTGACGAAGACACTGGCGACCGAGGCCGGCCCGCACGGCATCCGCGTCAACGCCGTGGCGCCGGGCTGGATCCGCACTCCCATGACCGACCGCCACGGGGAGCGGCAGGCTCACACCGAGGCGTTCATGGCGCGCCTGTCGCCGCTGGGCCGCGTCGGGGAACCCGAGGACATCGCCCACGCCGTGCTGTACCTGGCCTCGGACGCCTCCGCGTTCACCACCGGCCAGATCCTCCGCCCCAACGGCGGCGTCGCCATGCCCTGGTGACACCCCCGCCACCACCGTTCCCGCGCCCGCGCCCGGCCCAGCCACCGCGCGCGCCACCACGCCCGGCCGAGTCCGCGATTCCGCCACCGCGCCCGAATCCGTCCCCGTCCCCACGCCCCGTCTCGCCCCCGCGCCGCCTCGCTCGTCCGCCGCTCCGCCACCTGCCCGCCCCCACGGCACCGGCCGCCCTGGACTTCGGCACGCAGTGGACCGGCAGCAGGCTGAGCCCCCACCCGCCCGCGGCGACCGTTCCCTCCAGCACCCCGGCGCCGGGCACCAGCACGAGCCGGAGCACGCTGAACCACCACAGCGCACCGAACACCACGCACGCCCCCCGGCGCACTATTCGCCCTGCCATGGCACCCTCCTCCGGCGCGGCACCGGGCCGCCGATCTCACGCGCGAGCGGGCCACCCCTGATGGAGGGGCCTTTCCACCATGGGGGCCGCGCGGGATACCGGCAAACGGGCCCCGAGGGGCCGCGGGGAACGCGAAAGCCCCGGCCCGGTTCCGCCGGGTCTCCCCGGGGAAGCCCTGGCCGGGGCTTCGGTGGTACGTGTACCGGCTCGGTGAACGAGAGCCGGTGAGCGTCAGGCGGCGACGACGTCGACCGCTTCGGCAGGCGCCTTGATCGTGACTCGTTCCGGTGGCACACCGGTCACCGATACGGAATTGAGCATCGGGCGACGCACCGGTGCGGGCACCGGTTCGGTGGCCGCAGCCGACTGTGCCAGCTCGGCGAGGGCGAGCTCGTCGCTCACTTCCCGCATGAGCTCGGACATCCGTACGTCCAGCGCGTCGCAGATCGCGGAGAGCAGTTCGGAGGACGCCTCCTTCTGCCCCCGCTCCACCTCGGAGAGATAGCCGAGTGAGACTCGGGCGGACGAGGAGACTTCGCGCAGAGTACGGCCCTGGCGCTGGCGCTGCCGACGCAGCACGTCACCCAGCAGGCGACGGAGCAGAATCATCGGTGGCTCCCTCCTCGGACCGCGTAGCCGCATCCTTCACGCCCCACCGTACCGCCTTGCGCCGCGGCCGTGCGGGGAGCGATGTCGTGTTCACTCAGGGCTGCAAACATCAAAACCCCCCGTTCTGTTCCGTATCCTGTGCCCGCTCATTCCCGGTCTGTTCGCCCGCGAGCTCCCGAAAGAGCAGTGCGAGCACGCTGCGTACACTCTCCATACGGATTTCCGCCCGGTCGCCGTTCAACCGCAGGGACGCCACTTTCCCGCCAGGGAGGGTGCCGGCAGGGGCTTCGAGGGGCCCGTCGACGGCCACGAAGACCGTACCGACCGGCTGCCCGTCCTGAGGATCGGGACCCGCCACGCCGGTGGTCGCGATCCCCCAGTCGGCGCCGAGCGCCGCACGGACTCCCGCGGCCATCTGCGCCGCGACCTGCGCGTCCACCGCCCCGCGCTGAGCCAGAAGAGTGACGTCGACACCGAGCAGTTCGTGCTTCAGTTCGGTGGCGTACGCGGTCACGGAGCCCCGGAACACCTTCGAGGCGCCCGGAACCGCGGTGATCTCCGCGGCCACCAGGCCACCGGTGAGCGACTCGGCGACGGCGAGCGTCTCGCCCTTCACTGTGAGTAGTCGCACCACTTCGGTGGCCGTGGGAGTCACCGCTCGGCCTCCGCGGCGGCGGCCCGGCGCTCGGCGATTCCGCGCCGGCGCAGCACAATGGCCTGTCTCACATAGTCGATCCCGGTGACCACGGTCAGCACGACCGCGACGGCCATCACCCAGAACCTCAGGGTGGCCAGCGCCCCGGTCAGCGGCAGGATGTACATGCCGACCGCCGTGCCCTGGGCCAGCGTCTTCAGCTTGCCGCCGCGGCTCGCCGGGATGACTCCGTAGCGGATCACGACGAAGCGCAGCAGCGTGACGCCGAGCTCACGCCCGAGGATCACGAAGGTGACCCACCAGGGCAGATCGCCGAGCCCCGACAGACAGACAAGCGCCGCCCCCATGATCGCCTTGTCGGCGATGGGGTCGGCGATCTTCCCGAAGTCCGTGACGAGGTTGTACGTCCGCGCCAGATGACCGTCGAAGATGTCGGTGATCATGGCGACGGCAAAGGCGGCCCAGGCCCACGCACGCATGGCCGGGTCGTATCCGCCGTCGGCCAGCATCAGCGCCACGAAGCCCGGCACGAGGACGAGCCGGATCATGGTCAGGATGTTGGCGATGTTCCACAGGCTCGCCTGGTTGACGGCCGCGGCGCCCAGTTTCCCGCCACGCGGTGTCTTCGGGCTTCCCGGAGCGCCGGACGTGTCGTCCGGGGCATCGGATGCGCCGGGGGCGCCCGTCGCGCCTTTGGCGCCGGGGGAGCCGCCCGCCGCGGATGCCGGGGCTCCGGTCATCTGGCCGCCTCCTCAGCGCTCGGGAGCGAGCCCGGAAGCGGCTCGGCCACCAGGTCGACACCTTCCGTGCCGACCACCTTGGCCTCGACGATACGGCCCACGGTCAGACCCTCGCCGCTCGTGAAGAGCACCTGGCCGTCCGTCTCCGGCGCCTGGTGCTCGGCGCGGCCGTACGCGCCGTCCTCGTCGTCGATGCCCTCGACCAGCACCCGGACGGTCTCGCCGACGCGCTCCTCGGCGCGCTGGGCGACCAGTTCCTCGGCGAGTCGCGAGACGCGCGCGAGGCGCTCGGCGACGACGTCCTCGTCCAGCTTGTTCTCGTAGGTCGCGGCTTCGGTGCCTTCCTCGTCCGAGTAGCCGAAGACGCCGATCGCGTCGAGGCGGGCGCCGGTGAGGAAGCGCTCCAGCTCCGCGAGGTCGGCCTCGGTCTCGCCGGGGAAGCCCACGATGAAGTTGGAGCGGACGCCGGCCTGCGGGGCCTTGGCCCGGATGGTGTCGAGCAGTTCCAGGAACCGGTCGGTGTCCCCGAAGCGGCGCATCGAGCGCAGCACGTCGGGCGCGGAGTGCTGGAAGGACAGGTCGAAGTACGGGGCGACGTTCGGCGTCGAGGTCAGGACGTCGATGAGTCCGGGGCGCATCTCGGCGGGCTGGAGGTAGCTGACCCGCACGCGCTCGATGCCGTCGATCTCGGCGAGCTCGGGGAGCATCGTCTCCAGGAGACGGATGTCACCCAGGTCCTTGCCGTACGAGGTGTTGTTCTCGGAGACGAGCATCACCTCCTTGACGCCCTGCTCGGCGAGCCAGCGGGTCTCGTTCAGGACGTCGCTGGGGCGGCGCGAGATGAACGAGCCGCGGAAGGAGGGGATGGCGCAGAAGGTGCAGCGGCGGTCGCAGCCGGAGGCGAGCTTCACCGAGGCGACCGGGGAGCCGTCCAGGCGGCGGCGCAGGGGCGCGCGGGGGCCGGAGACCGGGGCGACGCCCTCGGGGAGGTCGGTGGGGGCGCCGTGGCCGGGCAGGGCCACTTCCTCGCCGGCGCTCTGCCGCTCGGCCGGGCTGATCGGCAGCAGCTTGCGCCGGTCGCGCGGGGTGTGGGAGGCGTGGATGCCGCCGTTCAGGATGGTCTGGAGGCGGTCGGAGATGTCGGCGTAGTCGTCGAAGCCGAGGACTCCGTCGGCCTCGGGAAGGGCCTCGGCGAGTTCCTTGCCGTACCGCTCGGCCATGCAGCCCACGGCCACCACGGCCTGTGTTCTGCCGTGCCCCTTGAGGTCATTGGCTTCGAGGAGGGCGTCGACGGAGTCCTTCTTGGCGGCTTCGACGAAGCCGCAGGTGTTGACGACGGCGACGTCCGCTTGCTCGGCGTCCTCCACGAGTTGCCAGCCGTCCGCCTCCAAGCGGCCTGCGAGCTCCTCCGAGTCCACCTCGTTACGGGCGCAGCCAAGGGTGACGAGTGCGACGGTACGGCGTTCAGGCATGGGCTCAAGACTACTTTGTCTGGCCGACAGCCCACGTCGACGGGGTTGGCCGATCTTGGCCGACCCCGTCGACGGTGTGCTACAGGGACCCCTAGCCGACCTGCGGGTCGCCCTTGGTGTACGTCAGACGCTCCACCGCGCCCGGCTTGAACTGATCCTCGATCTTCTTGCCGTTGACGAACAGCTGGATGGCTCCGGCGTCGCCGAGGATGAGGTTGATCTTGGAGCTGTCCTGGAAGGTCTTGGACTCGCCCTGCTTCAGCAGCCCGTCGAAGAGCATCCGCCCGTTGTGGTCCTTGGCGGAGATCCAGCTGCGTCCGTCCGCGGCGCTGACCTGGACGGTCACCTTGTCCTGCGGGGCGGCCGCGATGGCGCTGTCGGACGGCTCGGGCTTGGGGTCGGCGGGCTTGGTGGCGGACGCGGACGGCCCGGGGGCCTTCTTGGTGATCGGCGTGGACCCCTCGGCGACCTGGGTCTTCGAGTCGTCGCCGTTCCCGTTGCCCTTGACCATGGTGAACCCGACGAAGCCGATCACCGCGACGATCGCGGCGACCATGGCGGCCGTCCAGTTCGGTCCGCGGCGCTCGGGGCGGATGCGTTCCGCCTCGAAGAGCGGGGCGGCGGGCGTCGGCGCGGGACGTCCGCCGTGCTCGGCGTCGTACTGCGTGAGCAGCGGGGCCGGATCGAGACGGACGGCGCGGGCCAGGGTCCGGATGTGCCCGCGCGCGTAGACGTCGCCACCACAGGGGGCGAAGTCGTTCTGTTCGATGGCGTGGATGATCGTGATACGGACGCGGGTGGCGTTGCTGACGTCGTCGACGGTCAGACGGGCCTCGATGCGTGCCTTCTGAAGGGCACGGCCGATCGAGGGCCGGTCGGCCGCAAGGTCGTCTTCGAACGGACGCTCGTCTTCGGGGGAGTTGCCGTCAGGTGAGTTGACGATGGACACGGGGGCGCCTTTCGAGCGTGTAGCCACCTGTGCTGGAAGTACAGTTTAGGGGGGGTACGAAAGGGTGGGGCAACCGGGCGGTGGGACTTTGTACGCCATCAGAATGGCCGGTCATCCTGATATAGGGACATGGTGGCGTCCCTTCGCTCAACTTGACGTGCGACAAGGCGAAACGGTTGCTCACCGACTCCTTACGGGTGAGTCACGTTCATGCATCAGCCGGGTTCGGAATATGACGTTCCGCCATCCGCCCGACAGCGCGGCCGCTCCCCGAGCGACCGCCGCGCACCCACCCTGCCGTCACCGGCCGTACCGTCCCCCCTCGCCGAGGGGCTCTAAGCCTCTGCTTCCCCGCGCATCACGGCCAACACCCCGTCCAGCTCGTCGGCCTTCACCAGGACGTCACGCGCCTTGGAACCCTCGCTCGGCCCCACGATCCCGCGCGACTCCATGAGGTCCATGAGCCGGCCGGCCTTGGCGAAGCCGACGCGCAGCTTGCGCTGGAGCATCGAGGTGGACCCGAACTGCGTGGAGACGACGAGTTCGGCGGCCGCGCACAGCAGGTCGAGGTCGTCACCGATGTCCTCGTCGATCTCCTTCTTCTGCTTGGTCTCCACGGTGACGTCGTCCCTGAAGACGGGCGCCATCTGATCCTTGCAGTGCCGGACGATCGCCGCGACTTCGTCCTCGGTGACGAAGGCTCCCTGCATGCGCGTGGGCTTGTTGGCCCCCATCGGCAGGAAGAGCCCGTCGCCCTTGCCGATGAGCTTCTCGGCACCGGGCTGGTCGAGGATGACCCGCGAGTCCGCGAGGGAGGAGGTGGCGAACGCTAGCCGGGAGGGCACGTTCGCCTTGATCAGACCCGTGACGACGTCCACGGAGGGCCGCTGCGTGGCGAGCACCAGATGGATGCCGGCCGCGCGCGCGAGCTGGGTGATGCGCACGATGGAGTCCTCGACGTCGCGCGGCGCGACCATCATCAGGTCGGCGAGCTCGTCGACGATCACCAGGAGGTACGGGTACGGGCTGAGCTCGCGCTCGCTGCCCTCGGGCAGCTTGACCTTGCCGTTCCTGATGGCCTCGTTGAAGTCGTCGATGTGCCGGAACCCGAACGCCGCGAGGTCGTCGTAGCGCAGGTCCATCTCCCGTACGACCCACTGGAGCGCCTCGGCGGCCCGCTTCGGGTTGGTGATGATCGGTGTGATCAGGTGCGGGATGCCCTCGTACGCGGTCAGCTCGACGCGCTTGGGGTCCACGAGGACCATCCGCACGTCCTCGGGGGTCGCCCGGACCATGACCGAGGTGATCAGGCAGTTGATGCAGGACGACTTGCCGGAACCGGTGGCTCCGGCGACCAGGACGTGCGGCATCTTCGCCAGGTTGGCCATCACGTAGCCGCCCTCGACGTCCTTGCCGAGCGCGACCAGCATCGGATGGTCGTCCTCCGCCGCGTCCGCGAGCCGCAGCACGTCACCGAGGTTGACCATCTCGCGGTCGGTGTTGGGGATCTCGATGCCGACCGCGGACTTGCCGGGGATCGGGCTGATGATCCGCACGTCGGGGCTGGCGACCGCGTACGCGATGTTCTTGGTCAGCGCGGTGATCCGCTCGACCTTCACGGCGGGCCCGAGCGTGACCTCGTAGCGCGTGACCGTCGGTCCGCGGGTGAAGCCCGTGACGTCGGCGTCCACCTTGAACTCGGCGAAGACCTGGCGCAGCGAGTCGACGACCGCGTCGTTGGCGGCGCTGCGCGTCTTGCCGGGTCCGCCGCGCTCCAGGAGGTCCAGTGAGGGCAGCGAGTAGGTGATGTCCCCGGAGAGCTGCAGCTGCTCCGCGCGCGGGGGCAGTTCGCGCGGGGCGTCGGGGGCCGCCTTCGTCAGGTCGGGCACGACGGACTCGACCGGCAGGCTCTCCTGCTTGGGCCGCTTGGCGCCGGGGACCACCTTGGCGCGGGCGGCCGGCACCGGCGTGGTCTCCTCGTACCCGTCGCGCTCCACGCTGACGCCGTGCGTCAGATCGGCGACCAGCGGCGACGGCGGCATCCCGTGCAGCACGGCGCCGTCCAGGGCCGCCGCGGCGGCCGCGGCGACGTCCACGGCGTCCATCGGCCGGTTCATGTCGGGCTGCTGCGCGCCGGGCCGCCTGGGGCGGCCCCTGCGCCGGGTGAGCGCCTCCTGCTCGGCGTCCTCGGGGTCGTAGGCCCCGGGGGCGCGCGAGCGTCCGCCGGGGCGCGGGGCCATGCCCTCGCGCCACTGGTCGTCGTAGCGCTCGTCGTCCTCGCCGAGCGCGTCCTCGTCGAAGTCGTCCTGGACGATGCCGAGTTTCCGGCCGAGCAGCCGCAGCCGCTGCGGGATCGCGTTGACCGGGGTCGCCGTGACCACCAGCAGTCCGAAGATCGTGAGCAGCACGAGGAGCGGTACGGCCAGGACGTCACCCATGGTGTACGTCAGCGGGGTGGAGGCCCCCCAGCCGATGAGTCCGCCGGCGTCCCTTATCGCCTGCATGCCGTCGCTGCGCGCGGGCGATCCGCAGGCGATGTGCACCTGCCCGAGCACCCCGATCACGAGCGCCGACAGACCGATCACGATCCGGCCGTTGGCCTCGGGCTGCTCGGGGTGCCGGATGAGGCGCGCCGCGATCACGGCGAGGAGTATCGGGACGAGGAGGTCGAGGCGGCCGAAGGCGCCGGTGACCAGCATCTCGACGAGGTCGCCGACGGGACCGCGCAGATTGGACCAGGTGCCCGCCGCGACGATCAGGCCGAGACCGATCAGCAGGAGCGCGAGCCCGTCCTTGCGGTGCGCCGGGTCGAGCCCCTTGGCGCCGCGCCCTATCCCGCGGAAGGTGGCTCCGACGGCATGCGCGATGCCCAGCCACAGGGCGCGTACGAGTCGGTACACGCCCGCGGTCGGGTTGGGCGCCGGCGCGGGGACGGGCTTCTTCGCGGGGGCCCTCTTGGCGGGCGCCTTGGCGGCGGCTGCCTTCTTGACGGGGGCCTTTTTCGCGGGGGCCTTCTTCGCCGGAGCCTTCGTCGGAGCGGCCGCCTTCTTCGCGGGCGGCTTCTTGGCTGCGGACTGACGTGAGGCCATGTGTGTGAGGTTACCGGTGGAGACGACAGCGACACGTGTGCCTCCCCCAAGTTCTCGACATCGCTCGAACAGGGGGAATCCCGGCTTCATCCGATCGTGTCAGCCTTGCCGGGAACGGAACTGACGCTTCCTCAAGACCGCGCGGGGTCCTCGGAACGCTTCCTCGCGGGCTTCAGCCCTGGGACGGCACCGAGGGCGCGCCGCTCCCCGTGCCCGGCTCCAGGGCGTCCAGCGCCCTGCGAAGTCCGGTGAGTTTGCGCTCCAGATGGGCTGCGGTCGCCACGGCCGCCGCGTCCGCGGAGTCGTCGTCGAGCTGCTTGGACAGCGCCTCGGCCTGCTCCTCGACGGCGGCGAGCCGCGCGGAGAGTTCGGCGAGGAGTCCGGCGGGCTCCTTGGCCTCGCCGAGCGCCGCCTTGCCGCCGCCCTCCAGCTGGAGCCGCAACAGGGCCGCCTGCTCCCGGAGCTGGCAGTTCTTCATGTAGAGCTCGACGAAGACCGAGACCTTCGCGCGCAGCACCCACGGGTCGAAGGGCTTGGAGATGTAGTCCACCGCGCCGGCCGCGTACCCCCGGAAGGTGTGGTGCGGGCCGTGGTTGATGGCGGTCAGGAAGATGATCGGGATGTCCCGGGTCCGCTCCCGCCGCTTGATGTGCGCGGCGGTCTCGAATCCGTCCATGCCCGGCATCTGGACGTCCAGCAGAATGACCGCGAAGTCGTCCGTGAGCAGCGCTTTGAGCGCTTCCTCCCCGGACGATGCCCGTACCAGTGTCTGATCGAGCGCGGAGAGGATCGCCTCCAGCGCCAACAGATTCTCCGGCCGGTCATCGACCAGGAGGATCTTGGCCTTCTGTACCATGGCCCGCCCTCCTCGCCCCGGCATGGGGCCTCCCCTGTCCGCAGGACTTGGGGAAGCGCCGGGCGCCGCCCCAGGGGACGACTCCCTTGCGCCGTCCGTCCTTGTGCCGGTCATGCTAGCCGCACCCCGCCCGTCGCCACACCCTGTCACCGTGATGTCACTGTGCACGTAGCAGAAACGCGGCAGGGGACCAGAAGGTTCCCCGTATCCCGGGCTTCTACACGGCTTCGGGCACAGTCAGTCATCCGCACCGGGGCCGCCCGGAGCGGCCGTGCCGCACGGTGCACCGCCGCGCGGCACACCGTGACGGCCCGCGTCACTCCCCCGAGTGTGTCACCCCTGACGCATCCACTGCGCCATCACCGACAGCAGGTGATCGGGATCGACCGGCTTGGTCACGTAGTCGGAGGCACCCGACTCGATCGCCTTCTCCCGGTCGCCCTTCATCGCCTTCGCCGTGAGCGCGATGATCGGCAGCCCCGCGAACTGCGGCATCCGCCGGATCGCCGTGGTCGTGGCGTAGCCGTCCATCTCGGGCATCATGATGTCCATCAGAACGACCGTCACATCGTCGTGCTGCTCCAGGACCTCGATGCCCTCGCGGCCGTTCTCCGCGTACAGCACCGACAGCCCGTGCTGCTCCAGGACGCTGGTCAGCGCGAAGACGTTGCGGATGTCGTCGTCGACGATCAGGACCTTCTCGCCCTCGAAGCGGATGCCCCGGCCGTTCTGCGCCCCGTCCTGCTGTCCTGCGGCCGCCCACGGCTCCTGGGCAGCGCCCGCGCCTCCGTCCTGCTGCCCGGCCGCGTCCGCGCGCTGCTCGGCCGTGGGCAGGGCCCTGCGGCGCCTCCTGAACAGCGCGGCGGGCCCGTTCTGGGCGTCCTGGTACGACTTCACCTCGGCCGGCATCCCGGTGCTGCGCAGTTCGGCCTCGGAGGCCAGCAGCTCCCCGGCCTCCATCGCCGGCGCCAACTGCCCGTACCCCTGCGGCGGCAGTTCGCTCGGGTGCAGCGGCAGGTACAGGGTGAAGGTGGAGCCGCGTCCCGGCTCGCTCTGGGCGTAGATCTCGCCGCCCAGCAGCCGAGCGATCTCCCGCGAGATGGACAGGCCCAGACCCGTACCGCCGTACTTGCGGCTCGTCGTGCCGTCCGCCTGCTTGAACGCCTCGAAGATCACCCGCATCTTGCTCGCGGCGATCCCGATCCCGGTGTCGGTCACGGAGAACGCGATCAGATCACCGTCCGCGTCCCGCAGCGACCCCGACTCCAGCAGCTGTTCCCTGATAGCCACCGGCACATCCGCCCCGGCCGGCCTGATCACCAGCTCGACCGCGCCCGAGTCGGTGAACTTCACCGCGTTGGAGAGCAGGTTGCGCAGCACCTGGAGCAGCCGCTGCTCGTCGGTGTGCAGCGTGGCGGGCAGTTCGGGCGAGACCCGTACGGAGAAGTCGAGCCCCTTCTCCGCGGTCAGCGGACGGAAGGTCGCCTCCACGTAGTCGACGAGCTGGACGAGCGCGATGCGGGTCGGCGACACGTCCATCTTGCCCGCCTCGACCTTCGACAGGTCGAGGATGTCGTTGATCAGCTGGAGCAGGTCGGAGCCCGCGCCGTGGATCGTCTCGGCGAACTCGACCTGCTTCGGCGTGAGGTTGGTGTCCGCGTTGTCGGCGAGCAGCTTGGCCAGGATCAGCAGCGAGTTGAGCGGGGTGCGCAGCTCGTGCGACATGTTCGCCAGGAACTCGCTCTTGTAGCGCATGGAGACCGCGAGCTGCTCGGCGCGCTCCTCCAGGACCTGCCGCGCCTCCTCGATCTCGGTGTTCTTGACCTCGATGTCGCGGTTCTGCTGGGCCAGCAGCTCGGCCTTGTCCTCCAGCTCCGCGTTGGAGTCCTGGAGCGCCTTCTGCCGGTTCTCCAACTCCGCGGAACGTTCCCTCAGTTGCTCGGTGAGCTCCTGCGACTGCCGCAGCAGCACCTCCGTCTTGGTGTTGACCGAGATGGTGTTGACGCTCGTCGCGATCATCTCCGCGATCTGGTTCAGGAAGTCCTTCTGGATCTGCGTGAACGGCGTGAACGACGCCAGCTCGATGACCCCGAGGACGGTCCCCTCGAAGAGCACCGGGAGCACGATGACCTGCGCCGGAGGCGCCTCGCCGAGCCCGGAGGAGATCTTCAGGTAGCCGCTCGGCGCGTTCTCCACCAGGATCGTGCGCTTCTCCTGCGCGGCCGTCCCGATCAGCGCCTCACCGGGCCGGAACGACGTCGGCATGGAGCCCATCGAGTAGCCGTACGACCCGAGCATGCGCAGCTCGTACGCCTCGGCGTCCTCGGTGCCCGCGTCCTTGCCGTCGACCAGCGGCATCGAGAGGAAGAACGCGCCGTGCTGCGCCGAGACGACCGGCGTCAGCTCGCTCATGATCAGCGAGGCCACGTCGTCCAGATCGCGCCGGCCCTGCATCAGGGCGGAGATCCGGGCGAGGTTGCCCTTCAGCCAGTCCTGCTCCTTGTTCGCGATCGTGGTGTCGCGCAGGTTGGCGATCATCTTGTTGATGTAGTCCTGGAGTTCCTGGATCTCGCCGGACGCGTCCACGTCGATCTTCAGGTTCAGGTCGCCGCGGGTCACCGCGGTCGCCACGCGCGCGATGGCACGCACCTGACGGGTCAGGTTCCCTGCCATCTCGTTCACCGACTCGGTCAGGTCGCGCCAGGTCCCGTCGACGTCCCGGACCCGCGCCTGACCGCCCAACTGCCCTTCCGTGCCCACCTCGCGGGCCACCCGGGTGACCTCCTCGGCGAAGGACGACAGCTGGTCGACCATCGTGTTGATGGTGGTCTTGAGCTCCAGGATCTCGCCGCGCGCGTCGATGTCGATCTTCTTGGTGAGATCGCCCTTGGCGATGGCCGTGGTGACCATCGCGATGTTGCGCACCTGGCCGGTCAGGTTGGAGGCCATCCCGTTCACCGACTCGGTGAGGTCCTTCCACGTGCCCGCGACTCCCGGGACGTGCGCCTGACCGCCGAGGATGCCGTCCGTACCCACCTCGCGGGCCACCTTGGTGACCTGCTCGGCGAACGAACTCAGCGTCTTCACCATGGTGTTGAAGGTGTCGGCGAGCTGCGCGACCTCGCCGCTCGCCTTGATCGTCACCGTCCGGGTCAGGTCGCCGTTGGCGACGGCCGCCGCCACCTGCGAGATGTTCCGCACCTGCATGGTCAGGTTGTAGGCCATCAGGTTGACGTTGTCGCTCAGGTCCTTCCAGATGCCCGTGACCCCGGGCACCCGCGCCTGACCGCCCAACTGGCCCTCGGTTCCCACCTCGCGGGCCACCCGGGTCACCTGCTCGGCGAACGACGACAGCTGGTCCACCATCGTGTTGACAGTGGTGACCAGTTCGAGGATCTCGCCCTTGGCGTCGACGGTGATCTTCTTCGACAGGTCACCCATGGCCACCGCGGTCGTGACCTCGGCGATGTTGCGCACCTGGATGGTCAGGTTGTTGGCCATGAAGTTCACCGACTGGGTGAGGTCCTTCCAGGTGCCGGAGACACCCTGCACCTCGGCCTGCCCGCCGAGGATGCCCTCCGTACCCACCTCGCGGGCCACCCGCGTCACCTGCTCGGCGAACGACGACAGCTGGTCCACCATCGTGTTGAGGGTGTTCTTCAGCTCCAGGATCTCGCCGCGCGCGTCCACGTCGATCTTCTGCGACAGGTCACCGCGGGCCACCGCGGTCGCGACCTGGGCGATGTTGCGCACCTGGGCGGTGAGGTTGCCGGCCATGCCGTTCACCGAGTCGGTCAGGTCGCGCCACACACCGGCGACGCCGGGCACCTGCGCCTGCCCGCCGAGGCGGCCCTCCGTACCCACGTCACGGGCCACGCGGGTCACCTGGTCGGCGAACGCGGAGAGCTGGTCGACCATCGTGTTGATGGTGTTCTTCAGCTCCAGGATCTCGCCGCGCGCGTCCACGTCGATCTTCTGCGACAGGTCGCCCCGGGCCACCGCGGTGGTCACCTGCGCGATCTGCCGCACCTGCGACGTCAGGTTCCCCGCCATGAAGTTGACGGAGTCCGTGAGTTCCTTCCAGGTGCCGGACACCCCGTCCACCCGGGCCTGTCCGCCGAGGCGGCCCTCCGTACCCACGTCACGGGCCATCCGCGTCACCTGGTCGGCGAAGCTCGACAGCTGGTCCACCATGGTGTTCACGGTGACCTTCAGTTCCAGCATCTCGCCGGCGACCTCGACGGTGACCTTCTGCGACAGATCACCGTTGGCGACCGCCGTCGTCACCTGGGCGATGTTGCGCACCTGGCCGGTCAGGTTCTGGAACGCCGTGTTGACGGAGTCGGTGAGGTCCTTCCACGTTCCGGCCACACCCGGAACCTGGGCCTGGCCGCCCAGTTCACCCTCGACACCGACCTCGCGCGCCACCCGCGTGACCTCGACACCGAACGACGACAGCTGGTCGACCATCGTGTTGACGGTGTTCTTCAGCTCCAGCATCTCGCCGGCGACCTGGACACTGACCTTCTGCGACAGATCGCCGTTGGCCACGGCGGTCGTCACGGCCGCGATGTCACGCACCTGCGTGGTGAGGTTCCGGAAGACCGTGTTGACGGAGTCCGTGAGGTCCTTCCACGTACCCGCCGCCCCCGGCACGTTCGCCTGACCGCCGAGCCTGCCCTCGCCGCCGACCTCGTTGGCGACCCGGGTGACCTCGTCGGCGAACGTCCGCAGCGTCTCGGTCATCTGGTTGATCGTCTCGGCGAGCTGCGCGACCTCGCCGCGCGCCGAGACGGTCACCTTCTGCGAGAGGTCACCGCTCGCGACCGCCGTCGTCACCTGCGCGATCCCGCGCACCTGGGCCGTCAGGTTGCCGGCCATGAGGTTCACCGAATCGGTGAGGTCCTTCCACACCCCCGCCACACCGGGCACCTGGGCCTGCCCGCCCAGCTCACCCTCCGTACCCACCTCGCGCGCGACGCGTGTCACCTCGGAGGAGAACGAGGACAGCTGGTCCACCATCGTGTTGACGGTGTTCTTCAGCTCCAGCATCTCGCCCGCCACATGGACGGTCACCTTGCGCGACAGGTCGCCCTTGGCGACCGCCGTCGTCACGAGAGCGATGTCACGCACCTGAGCGGTGAGCCGGTACGCCATCGTGTTGACCGAGTCCGTGAGGTCCTTCCACGAACCGGACATCCCGCGGACCCGGGCCTGCCCGCCCAGCTTGCCCTCGGTCCCCACCTCGCTGGCGACCCGGCTCACCTCGTCGGTGAACGTCGACAGCTGGTCCACCAGGTTGTTGACCGTCCGGCCCACCCGCAGGAACTCACCGCGCAGCGGATGCCCGTTCCCGTCCGCCGCCTGCGCCCGCAGGTCCATCCGCGGCGACAGATCGCCCTCCGCGACGGCGGACAGCACCCGGCCGACCTCGGACACGGGCCGTACGAGATCGTCCACCAGCGCGTTCGACGCGTCGATCGCGGCCGCCCAGGCCCCCTCGCCGGCGCCCGCCTCCAGCCGCTCCGTGAGTTTGCCCTCACGCCCCACCACACGCCGCACCCGCGACAGCTCACCCGTCAGGTGCATGTTGCGGTCCGCGACCTCGTTGAAGACGGCGGAGATCTCGGACATCACGCCGTCACCGGAAACAGTGAGCCGCTTGCGGAAGTTGCCGTCCCTCATCGACACCAGGGCCGCCAGCAGCCGGTTCAGGGCCGCCGTGTCCACCTCGGTGGTACCGGTGCGCGGTGTGCGCCCGCTCTTCAGGGACTGTCCGCCTTTCGCGCGCGTCCTACCGCCCCGCGTCGCTGCGCCAGACTCCACTGTGTCCCTCCCGCAAGGGTCGACCGATACTGCTCGGCGTACTCGGGTACTTCTTCTCGTGGTGCACGGGAGGCATCCGACCTGCCCGGACCTACTACCTGGAGCCTGCCCAGTGTTTCACCCCGGCCGAACCAGGCCATAACAGTTCGGCAGCTTCGCACATCGTCCGCACACACACGGGACAGTCCTCCAGCCCTGGCCGGAGGCAATCACACGCACCTGTCCGAACGGAAACACCGCACTCTTCAAGACGGAAACACCCGTGACCGGCATCCGCGGGCGCCGCGAAGGTAAGTAACCTTGCAAGCGGCTGTCCAGCCGTGCCGGTCCCGTCCGGCCTGGGCGGTGGCACGAGCACGAGCGGGCAGGCATCGGAGGGGCACCGCACCATGACCACCGGACTGCATCCTGGAGGGACACCCCAGGATCCCCGGCCGACAGGGCACCACGCTCTGCCCGCACAGGAGCGCGTGGGCCAGGGAGCCCCGCACGCCGACGACCGGACAAGGAGTTCTGTGATCACCGCGCGCGCGGCCGCCAGTTTCGAACCCGTGGGACGCTCCGTCGCGACCGCCCGCTCGTTCGTCCGGGACACGCTCCAGGGCTGGGGCTTCGCCGACATCGTCGACGACGCCGTCGTCCTGACCAGCGAGCTGGTCACCAATGCCGTCGTGCACGCGGGCACCTCCGCCGACGTTCTGTGTCTGCGCAGCGACGACGGCGTACGCATCGAGGTGGCGGACCACTACCCCGAACGCGAGATCCCACTCCAGGCGACGGCCGTCAACATGGGCAGCCCCGACCGCGAGGGCGGCCGCGGCCTCCAGCTCTGCGCGGCCCTCGCCCGCCGCTGGGGCGTCGAGTACACCCCCACCAAGAAGCAGGTCTGGTTCCAGCTCGACCTCCCCGAGCGCGCGGTCGGCACCCGTGCCGCCGGCCCCTCGCTGCCCGCCGACCTCCTCCCCCTGGCCGACGGCCGCGTCCGCGTCGCGGTCATCCAGATCGACCGCACCGGCGCCATCAACGCCTGGAACGAGGACGCCGAGGAACTCTTCGGCTACGCGGCCGAGCAGGTCACCGGCAAACCGCTCACCGACCTGGCGGCCTGGCCGCACACCCCCGGCACCGGCACCGGCATCGTCGAGGCCCTCCAGCTCTCGCGCTGGGAGGGCAGTTACGGCGTCCGCTGCGCCGACGGCCGCGTCACCCCGGTCTACGCCTCGCACCTGCGCGTCCGCGACACCGGCGGCGAGCCCTCCACCGTCTGCCTCCTGGTCCGCGACCACGAACGCGCCGTCCTCCAGACCCCGTTGCGCGGACCCGCCTCCGACTCCGGCTCCCACGCGGAGGGCCAGACCACCGACCCGTTCGAGGTCTTCATCGGATCGCCGGCCCCCGACGACCTCGACGGCCTCCTCCAGCGCACGGTGGAACGGGCCCGCGACATGCTCGACGGCGACTCCGCGTTCCTGCTCCTCGCGACCGACGACGAGACCGAGTTGGAGGTACGCGCCTCCACGGGCCTGCCCTCCGCCCGCCAGCGCTTCGCCCGCGTCCCCGTCGAGGCGGGCCCCGGCCGCTACGGCTCGGCCCGCATGCCCGCCGTCCACGAGGACCTGACGGTCGTCCCCGGCGCCGTACCGCTCCTCGGCGGCACCGGCATGCGCTCGGTCGTCACCGTCCCCCTGAAGGTCGAGGGCCGCCTCACCGGCTCCCTCGGCGTCGCGGCCGAAGCCCCGGGACGCTACTCCAACGAGGAGGCCCTGCGCCTCCAGTTCGCCGCCGACCGCATCGCGCTCGCGGTGGAGTCGGCCCGCCTCGGCGAGCTGGAACGCCTGCGCCGCGGCTCCCTCTCCTTCCTCGTCGAGGCCTCCGACCTGCTCGCCGGCACCCTGGACCGGGACCAGACCCTCGCCCTCATGGCGCAGATGACGGTCCCGACCCTGGCCACCTGGTGCGCCGTGTACACGATCGCCGACCAGGCCTCCGATCCGTACCTCTCTTACGTCCTGCACGAGGACGAGGAACTCATCGACGGTCTCAAGGCGTTGCTCTCGAAGATCGCCCCACCGGACCCCGTGCCCACCCCGGGCGCCCGCGTCTGGGCGGCCCCGGCCGCCGCCGCCCACGACGCCGCGCTGCGCACGTCCATGCGCAGCCTGGGCCTCGGCGGACAGACGTCGGTGAGCTCCGGCATCGGCACGACACTCGCGACGGCCGCGGCGGTCGGCGGAGAGACCGTGGTCCTGCCACTGGTCGCCCGCAACCGCGTCATCGGCATGCTGACCCTCGGCAAGCCGTCGGACGAGCATTTCCGCCAGGAGATCCTGGAGTTGGCCGAGGACCTCTCCCGCAGGGCGGCCCTCGCGCTGGACAACGCCCGCCTGTACTCGGAGCGCACGGCCATCAGCCAGTCACTCCAGCGCAGCCTCCTGCCCCCGGAACTCCCCCAGATCGAGGGCGTCGAGGTCGAGGTCATCTATCGCGCGGCCGGCGAGGGCAACGAGGTCGGCGGTGACTTCTACGACCTCTTCCCGATCCGCGACGGCGCGTACGGCTTCGCCATCGGCGACGTCTGCGGTACGGGCCCGGAGGCGGCGGCGGTCACCGGCCTGGCCCGGCACGCGCTGCGCCTGCTGGCCCGCGAGGGCTACGGCGGTCCCGCCGTCCTGGAGCGGCTGAACTCCGCGATCCTCGACGAGGGCGCCCGCAGCCGCTTCCTGACGCTCCTGTACGGGGAGTTGTGGCCCCAGGAGGACGGCAGCGCCGTCCTGAAGGTCGTCTGCGCCGGCCATCCGCTGCCGCTGCGCCTGCGCCAGGACGGCACGGTCGAGCCGGCCGCCGAACCGCAGCCGCTCCTCGGTGTCATGGAGGACCTGGAGCTGTACGAGCAGAGGGTCACGCTCGATCCGGGCGATGTCCTGCTGTGTGTCACGGACGGCGTCACGGAGCGCCGGGAGGGCACCCGCATGCTCGGCGACGACGGTCTCGCCGATGTCCTCACCACGTGCACGGGGCTGACGGCCGGCGCGGTCGCCGCACGGATCATGCGGGCGGTGGAACGCTTCGCCTCCGACGCCCCGTCGGACGACATGGCGATTCTGGCGATGCGCGTCCCCGGACTCCAGACGGACTGAGGTCCGGCGGTCCGACGCCCCTGGGACGGATGTCCCGGGGGCTCAGGTCTCCTCGACCCGGAATTGCGTGTCAACGCCCCGGGATACGCGAGAAGACTCCCGACATGCGAAAGGCCCCCGCCCACAAGGGCGGAGGCCTTTTCTGTCTGAGCCCCCCAACGGAATCGAACCGTTGACCTTCTCCTTACCATGGAGACGCTCTGCCGACTGAGCTAGGGGGGCCTGTCGCTTTCGAGGTTTCCCTCGCGCCAACAAGAGAGATCATACCCTGAATTGGGCCGTGTTCCCAACCAGTCCGGTGCTGATCAGAAGGCGGGTTGCAGCAGTCCGCCGAGCGCGTTGCACGCGGAGACGATCCGCTGCATCTCGCGCTTCGTCAGCGTCCCGTCCACCGGCAGCGAGAGGGTCTCGTCGGCGGCGCGCTCCGTCTCGGGAAGGTGTACGTCCCTGCGGAACCCGGGGAGGCGGTGCATGGGCGTCTTCACCGGAACCCGGCACTCGACTCCCCTGGCCCGTACGGCCCTTGCGAACGCGTCCCGGTCCGGCCGTCCGTTGCCGGGCACCCGCACGACGTACTGCTGATAGGTGTGTCCGTCGCCGCCGGCCGGTGTGCGTACGCCGCTGAGCCGGCTGTCGAGGTAGGCGGCCCGCTCCCTGCGCTGCGCGATCTCGTCGTACGGGGCCTCGGACTCGCCCTGTTCGAGGACCAGCAGTTCATTCCGCTGTCCCAGCTCGCGCAGCCCCGCCATGTCGGCGGTCCGGCCGAACCGGTGCACGACAACGAGCGCCGCGGTCCGGGGAGTTATGACGGACTCCACGGCCATGGGGGCGAGGCAGTACGTGGCCGGGTCTATGTCGGCGAAGACGACGGTGGCGCCGGCCTCGGTGACGGCGTCGGCGACCTCCACGTTCCCGAAGGCCGGCACGACGACCTCGTCACCGGCTCCGACGCCCGCGGCTCTGAGCATTGCAGCAGTACCCATGGTGCGGATCCTGGTCGCGCAACGTGAACTTGAAGTAAAGCAAAACAAAAAAGAGCTGGTCCCCGAACCGAAGTTCGGGGACCAGCTCTCTAAAATTTGTTCGGCGGCGTCCTACTCTCCCACAGGGTCCCCCCTGCAGTACCATCGGCGCTGTGAGGCTTAGCTTCCGGGTTCGGAATGTAACCGGGCGT
>NZ_JBHXDQ010000063.1:0-18659 GCF_042725875.1 Streptomyces sp. NPDC127038
GCGCGGCACCCCCCTCGGGTGCCGCGCTCCGTGTCCCCCGTCTCCCCCGTGTCCTCGGGGTGCCGCCTACTCGGCGGGCGCCACCGGCGCCAGCGTCCCCGTGCGGGCCGCCTTCGCGTACCAGTGGGCGCTCGACTTCGGCGTGCGGACCTGGGTCGCGTAGTCGACGTAGACCGCGCCGAAACGCTTCTCGTAGCCGTAGGCCCACTCGAAGTTGTCCAGCAGGGACCACAGGTAGTAGCCGCGGACGTCCGCCCCGTCGGCGATCGCGCGGTGCACGGCGGACAGATGGCCGTTCAGGTAGGCGATGCGCTCGGGGTCGTGGACCCGGCCTTCCGGGTCCGGCTTGTCGTCGTAGGCCGCGCCGTTCTCCGTGATGTACAGCGGCAGGCCCGGAGCCTCACGCGTGTACCGCATGATCAGCTCGTGCAGCCCGGTCGGGTCGATCGTCCAGCCCATCTCCGTGCGGTCGCCCGGCGTCTGGTGGAACATGACGTCGTCCGCGCCCGGCCAGGGGGAGTGCGCGCTGGAGCCGTGGCCGTCGGCGCGCGGCCCGTCCGCGGGCTCGGCGGCGGCCGAGACCAGCGTCGGCGTGTAGTAGTTGAGGCCGAGGGCGTCCAGCGGCTGGTGGATCAGCGCCAGATCGCCGTCCTGCACGTACGACCAGTCGGTGATCGACCGGGTCGCGGTGAACAGGGTCTGCGGGTAGGCGCCGTGCAGCATCGGGCCGTGGAAGACCCCGTTGGCCAGGTCGTCGATCCGCTGGGCCGCGTCCAGGTCCGCCGGGTCCTGCGAGACCGGCCGCACCGGGCAGGAGTTGAGGCTCACCGCGACCGAGTTGCGGGAGGGCATCACGGAACGCAGCGCCGAGGTGCCGAGCCCGTGCGCCAGGTTCAGGTGGTGCGCGGCGCGCAGGGCCGCCGCCGGGTCCGTACGGCCGGGGGCGTGCACCCCGGAGCCGTAGCCCAGGAAGGCGCTGCACCAGGGCTCGTTGAGCGTGATCCACTGCTCGACGCGGTCACCGAGGGCCTCGCCCACGATCTGCGCGTACTCGGCGAAGCGCAGCGCGGTCTCCCGCTCGGGCCAGCCGCCCGCGTCCTCCAGCTCCTGCGGCAGGTCCCAGTGGTAGAGGGTGACGGCCGGCTTGATGCCCTTCGACAGCAGCTCGTCGACCAGACGCCGGTAGAAGTCCAGGCCGCGCTGGACGGCGGGGCCCCGGCCGGTGGGCTGCACCCGCGACCAGGAGACGGAGAAGCGGTACGCGCCGAGGCCGAGGTCCGCCATCAGGGCCACGTCGTCGCGGTAGCGGTGATAGTGGTCGACAGCGATGTCACCGTGCTCGCCGCCGGCCGTCTTGCCAGGTGTGTGGCTGAAGGTGTCCCAGATGGACGGCGTCCGGCCGTCCTCCCGCACCGCGCCCTCGATCTGGTAGGCGGAGGTAGCCGCACCCCAGAGGAAGGCCGGAGGGAAACTCACGGGCGTTGCGGACTCAGGCATGGAAGCGCTCCCAAGGGGGTCGTGAAGACCGACGTGTTGGAGGTGGTCGGGAGGAGAGGGCGGGACGGAGGGGCCGAGGCTGCGGTGACCCGGCCCCCGGAAGGACGATCAGCCCTTGATCGCGCCCTGCATGATCCCGCCCACGATCTGCTTGCCGAACAGGAGGAAGGCGATGAGCAGCGGCAGTGTGCCCAGCAGCGCGCCCGCCATGATGACGGCCTGGTCGGGGATGTAGCCGGTGCCCAGCGAGTTGAGGGCGACCTGCACGGTCGGCTCCTGCTGGTTCAGGGCGATGATCGGCCACAGGAAGTCGTTCCAGGCCATCACGAACGTCAGCAGGCCGAGCACCGCCATCGCCGGGCGCGCCGCCGGGAAGACGACGTGCCAGACCACGCGCATGCTGTTCGCGCCGTCCACCCGTGCCGCCTCGATCAGTTCGGAGGGCAGGGCCTGCACCAGGTACTGGCGCATGAAGAACGTGCCGAAGGCGCTCACCAGGGTGGGCAGGATGACCGTCTGGAGCTGGTTGGACCAGCCGAGGTTGCTCATCCACAGGTACAGCGGTACGACGGCCAGTTGCGGCGGGATCATCATCGTGCCGATGGTGAGGAGCAGCAGCAGTCCGGAGAACCTGAACTTCAGCTTGGCGAAGGCGAACCCGGCGAGCGTGGAGAACACGACCGTGCCGAGGGTGATGGTCCCGGCGACGATCGTGGAGTTGACCATCGCGGTGCCGAGCCCGGCCTGGTCCCACGCGGTCTGGAGGTTCGAGAACAGGTTCCCGCCGAACCACAGCGGCGGCGGCGACTGCGCCAGGCGCGTGTTGTTGCGCGACGCGGCGATGGCCGTCCAGACCAGCGGAGCGAGCGAGACCAGGGCGAAGACGGTCAGGACGACATAGGTGACCGGGCCCGCGTGCAGCTGCTTGCCCGCGCCGAGCACCCGGCGGCGTCCGGGCTCCCGCTTGTCCTGCGCCGGCTTCGCGTCCTCCGGCGTGACAGTCAGTTCAGTCGTGGTCATTGGGATTTCCTCAGCCGTCGGGTGATCAGCAGGTTGATCGCGGCGATGATCAGCAGGATGAGGAACATCGTCCATGCGATCGCCGAGGCCTTGCCGAGGTTGCCGATGCCCCAGCCCTGGTCGTACATGTAGAGGCCGAGCGTCTGGTACTGGTGGGCGGAGCCGCCCTTCGAGCCGCTGACGCCGCCGAACAGGAGCGGTTCACCGAACAGCTGGGTCGCGCCGATGGTGGACACGACCACGGTGAACAGGATCGTCGGCCGCAGCATGGGGATCGTCACGTGGCGGAACTGCTGCCAGCGGCCGGCGCCGTCGAGCGCGGCCGACTCGTACAGGTCCGTGGGGATCGCCTGCATCGCGGCGAGGTAGATCAGCGCGTTGTAGCCGGTCCACCGCCAGATCACGATCGAGGAGACGGCGAACTGCGAACCCCAGTCGGACTCGCGCCAGTTGATCGGGTGGACGCCGACGAAGTGCAGCAGCCAGTTGACCATGCCGCCGTCCCACGAGTACAGCAGCGTGAAGACGAGCGTCGCCGCGGCCACCGAGGTGGCGTACGGGGTGAGCATCACGACCCGCCACGCGGTCGAGCCGCGCAGCCGGTAGTTGAGCAGGTGCGCGATCCCGAGGGCCATCAGCAGCTGCGGCACCGTGGAGATCACGCCGATGCTGAACGTGTTCTCCAGGGCGTTCCAGAAGAACTCCGAGGACAGCAGGTTCTTGTAATTGTCCAGACCCGCCCAGGTCTGGTGGTCGAGCCCGGAGAGCTGCACATTGTGCAGCGAGTACCAGGCCGTGTAGAGCAGGGGGAAGAGCCCGAAGGCTCCGAAGATGATGAAGAAGGGGGCGATGAATGCGTACGGCGACGCCTTCATGTCCCAGCGGTACAGCCGGCTGCGCCAGGAACCCGGGTCCTGCGCGGGCCTACCGCGTCCCTGAGCGCCCCGGGCCGCGCCCGGCTGTGAGCCGGGCGCGGCGTCGGCGCTCGTCGCGGGTTGCGCGAGAGCCTGCTTGGGGCTGGTCACTGGCCGAGCACGTCCTTGATCTCAGCCTTTGCCGCGTCCCAGCCCTGGGCCGGGGTCTTGCCCTTCTGCTCGACCTGGAGGATGCCGACGTCCGTGATCGCGGTGCCGATCGGCTGGTCCTTGGTGCCGAAGTACTGGACCGGGATGGTCTTCGCCGAGTCGCCGAAGATCTGGGTGATCGGCGCGTCGGAGAAGTAGGCCGTGGTGTCGGCGGCCGGCTTCAGGTTCGGGTACGCGGCCGGGGTCGACGGGAAGCTCGCCTGCTTGGCGAAGACCTTCGCCTGCTGCTCGGGCGCGGTCAGCCACTTGGCGAGGGCGACGGCTTCCTTCTGGTGCTTGCCCGCCACCGGGACACCGATGAACGAACCGCCCCAGTTGGCCGCGGTCGGCGCGGCCGCCACGTCCCACTTGCCCTTGCCCGAGTCACCGGACTTCTGCTCGATGTAGCCGATCATCCACGCGGGGCAGGCCACGGTCGCGAACGAGCCCTTGGCGAAGCCCTGGTCCCACGTCGGGTCGAACTGCTTGAGCTTCGCCGACATGTTGCTGGTCGCCACCTCCATGGCGGCGTTCCAGGACTTCTTGACACCCGTGGACTTGTCCCAGATGACGTTGCCGTCCTTGTCGTAGTACCGCTGGCTCTCGCCGCCGAGGGCCGCGTTGTAGACCGAGGAGGCGGAGTCCACGAACTTGGTGCCGCTGGGCGCCTTCTTCATGTAGTCCTTGCCGACGGCGACGTACTTGGACCAGTCGCCCTTCCACTGCGCGGCGAGCTTGGTGCGGTCCGTCTCCAGACCGGCCTTCGCGAACAGGTCCTTGCGGTAACAGATCGCCATCGGGCCGATGTCGGTGCCGAGCCCGATCGTCTTGCCGTCCTTGGTGGTGGCCTGGGCGGTCTTCCAGGGCAGCCACTGCGACTTGTCGACGTCCTTGCCGAGGTCGACGAACTTGTCGGCCTGGGTCTGGACGGCCTCGGTGATGTTGCCGACCTCGATCGCCTGGATGTCGTCGGTGCCGGAGCCGGCCTGGAGACGGGTGAGCGTCTTGGGCCAGTAGACGTCGGTACGAGTGGTGACGTTCTCCTTGATCGAGATGTTCGGGTGCAGCTTCATGTACTCGTCGTAGAGACCGGCTTCCTTGTAGCCGAACACTCCGAACGTGCCGATGGTCAGCTGCGTCTTGCCGCCGCCTCCGCCGTTCGAGTCCGACGAGCCGTCGTTCGAGTCCTTGGAGCAGCCGGCCAGCAGCCCTGCGGTCATCGCCGCGACAGCCGCGATGGCCGCCATTCTGCGGGACCGGCGGGTACTCGTACGCATTGCGTCCTCCTGTTGCCTGACGTGCCGACCCCCCGGCCAACTGCATTGGTGGCGCCCGTTGTTTCTCGCTGCGGCTCGGGCGGGGAACGTGCGGGTTGTGTATGTGTCAGGTACTGTGGGAGCGCTCCCACCAGTGATGTGTTGAAGAGTCGCTGGTTCGGGCGGGGGTGTCAAGGGTGGGGGAGCGGAGAGATGCGTTCAGTTATCGGCCTGTTAGCTGAAGATGTCATTCCGCCACATGGCCGGAAGCGTCTCACGGTCCGCCGGGGGCCCGGCGGGGAGCGGCCGGCACGGTGACGGCTCCCGGGTCGCGGCCCAGCGACGCGAGCCTCGTCGGACGAGGCTGTTAGATTCCAGGCCAACTTGGTGTCAACGGGAGGCGGAGGCCATGGCAGTCCACGGAGCGCGGGGCCGCAGCGGTGGGCGGCCGACCCTCGAAGAGGTGGCCGCGCGCGCGGGAGTGGGCCGTGGCACGGTCTCCCGGGTGATCAACGGGTCCCCGAGGGTCAGTGACGCGACCCGGGCCGCGGTCGAGGCCGCGGTCGCGGAGCTCGGGTACGTCCCGAACACGGCGGCCCGCGCCCTCGCGGCCAACCGCACGGACGCGATCGCCCTGGTCGTCCCCGAACCGGAGACCCGTTTCTTCGCGGAACCGTACTTCTCGGACATGCTGCGCGGTGTCGGTGCCGAACTCTCCGAGACCGAGATGCAGTTGCTGCTGATATTCGCGGGCAGCGACCGGGAGCGGCAGCGCCTGGCCCAGTATCTGGCGGCACACCGGGTGGACGGGGTCCTGCTGGTCTCGGTGCACGCCGACGACCCGCTCCCCGATCTGCTCTCCCAGCTGGAGATCCCGGCCGTGATCAGCGGCCGGCGCTCGGCGGAGGAGACGCTTCCGTCGGTGGACTCCGACAACTACGGCGGCGGCCGCGCGGCCGTGGAGCACCTCGTGTCCCGGGGGCGCCGCAGAATCGGCCACCTCGCGGGCCGTATGGACGTCTACGGCGCCCAGCGGCGTGTCGACGGCTACCGCCAGGGTCTGCGGGACGCGGGCCGCGAGGTGGACGAACGGCTGATCGTCCCCGGCGACTTCACCGAGGAGGGCGGCCGGCGTGCGATGAGCCTGCTGCTGGAGCGCTATCCCGACCTCGACGCGGTGTTCGCCGGCTCCGACGTCATGGCGGCGGGTGCGCGTCAGGTGCTGCGCGAGAGGGGCCGGCGCATCCCGGACGACGTGGCGCTCATCGGCTACGACGACTCCGCCATAGCCCGTCACATGGACCCGCCCCTGACCAGCGTCCGCCAGCCCATCGAGGAGATGGGCCGGGCCATGATCGACCTGCTCCTCGGCGAGATCGCGGACCGCCGCCCCGCGGCCTCCCGGGGCCTGGAGAAGCGCCAGCTGGTGCTGCCGGCCGAACTGGTGGTGCGGGCCTCGTCCTGAGACCCCGCGGGCCGCTCCGCGGGGGTCCCACCGGACGGGGGTCTCGTCCGGTGGGGGCCGTGGGCGTGTCGGCCGGGTTCGTACGGCTCGCCCGGCCGGGTCGTGTCCGGCGGGTCGTTCGTGTGTCGGACGGGGCGGGGGGCCGGATCGGCCCGGTCAGCGGTGGGGTGTCAGTTCCCAGCGGATCTCGCCGTCCTGGAGTTCGTCGGTCGCGGTGAGTCCCGCCGCCGCGGCGACGGCCGCCGACGCGTGGTGGACGGGGTGCACATGGGCGATCACCGTGTGGACGCCGTACGCCTCGATCACGTGCGCCACGAGCCACCCCGCCGCCTCCGTCGCGTAGCCGCGCCCCTGCCAGGGCGTGCCCACGACCCAGGCGACCTCGGCGGTCCCTCCCGAGACGGTCGCCTGGACCGTCCCGACGAGGGATCCCGTCGTACGGTCCCGCAGTACCCAGTTGCGCCACAGGACGCCGGGGTCGGGCGAGCCCGCGGCCAGGCGTTCGTACCGGGCCCGCAGTGCCTCGGGGGTGTCCGGCGTTCCGCCGATGAAGGTGTGCAGCGCCGGGTCCGACAGGACTCCGGCCATCTCCGCGGCATGCCCGGGGCGCAGCGGGAGGAGTTCGAGGCGGGCGGTGCCGGAGGGTTCGGTGGCGTGGGACACGAGGGGGAGCGTACGGGCCGCGGGGCCCGGGAACGCAATCAGCCGGTGACCTTTTCACAAGGTCACCGGCTGACTACTCAGGGTGAGTGACGGGACTTGAACCCGCGGCCACCTGGACCACAACCAGGTGCTCTACCAACTGAGCTACACCCACCATGTCCGGTCTTCGGGGTTTCCCTGACCGGCCGAGAAAAAGTGTACAGGGTTCTGAGGGGTGCTCGCGCACACCTTTTTCCGGGGCCCAGCAGGGCCCCGTCAAAGGCCTATTCGACGGGCAGGACGTGCCTGGCCGCGATGGTGCGGGCGGTGTCCGAGTCGGGGCCGGGCTGCGGGACGAAGATCGCCTCGCGGTAGTAGCGGAGCTCGGCGATGGACTCGCGGATGTCGGCCAGCGCGCGGTGGTTGCCGTTCTTCTCCGGGCTGTTGAAGTACGCCCGGGGGTACCAGCGGCGGGCCAGCTCCTTCACCGAGGAGACGTCCACGATCCGGTAGTGCAGGTAGCTCTCCAGCTCCGACATGTCGCGCAGCAGGAAGCCGCGGTCCGTGCCGACGGAGTTCCCGCAGAGCGGGGCCTTGCCCGGCTCCTTGACGTGCTCACGTACATAGGAGAGGACCTGCTCCTCGGCGTCCGCCAGGGTCGTGCCCCCGGCGAGCTCCTCCAGCAGGCCGGAGGCCGTGTGCATCTGGCGCACCACGTCCGGCATCGTCTCCAGGGCGGCGTCCGGCGGGCGGATCACGATGTCCACCCCTTCGCCGAGCACGTTCAGCTCAGAGTCGGTGACCAGCGCGGCCACTTCGATGAGCGCGTCATCCGACAGCGAGAGTCCGGTCATCTCGCAGTCGATCCACACCATGCGATCGTTCATGTGTCTCACCCTACGGCCCGCCCCCTCCCGTGGACCCGCCCGTGCGCCCCGCCGGGGCGGCGGATCGCTCCGGGCCGGGCCCGCATGCGAAGGGGCCCGCACCCGAAGGTGCGGGCCCCGCGTTCTTCCGCTGCCCTGCTACGGCGCGCTGCGCTGTCCGGGCAGGCTCGGCCTGCCGGCGGCGTACAGCTCCGCCCGTTCCCGCATCGCCTCCGCGGAGAGCGACGCCGCCGCGCCCAGGGCGCCGGCCGTGGCCGTGCGCCGGGTCTGCATCGGGACAGGGCCCGAGTGCTCCTGGTGCAGCGACGGCGGTGGTCCGATCTGGCCCGCCGGACCGTCCGGATCCGTGGACCGGTCGGCCTGCGGCCTGCGGGCACGGTACGCCGCCCGGTACGCGGCCGGGGAGGACCCCAGCTGCCGCCGGAAGTGGCCCCGCAGCGCGACCGGAGACCGGAAGCCGCAGCGGCCCGCGACCTCGTCCACCGAGTAGTCGGACGTCTCCAGGAGACGCTGCGCCTGGAGCACGCGCTGAGTGATCAGCCACTGCAGCGGAGCGCTTCCGGTCAGCGAGCGGAACCGGCGGTCGAACGTACGGCGGCTCATGTATGCGCGAGCCGCCAGCGTCTCCACGTCGAACTGCTCGTGCAGATGCTCCAGCGCCCAGGCGACGACCTCCGCGAGGGGGTCGGCGCCGATCTCCTCCGGCAGTGACCGGTCGAGATAGCGCTCCTGTCCTCCGCTGCGCCGCGGAGGGACCACCAGGCGCCGGGCGAGCGCGCCGGCCGCCTCGTTGCCGTGGTCCGTCCGCACGATGTGCAGACAGAGGTCGATTCCGGCCGCCGTGCCCGCCGACGTCAGTACGTCGCCGTCGTCCACGAAGAGCTCGCGCGGGTCGACGTGCACCGACGGATAGCGCTTGGCCAGCGTCGGGGCGTACATCCAGTGGGTGGTCGCCGGACGGCCGTCCAGTAAGCCGGCCGCGGCGAGCACGAAGGCGCCGGTGCACAGCCCGACTATGCGGGCGCCTTCCTCATGGGCGCGGCGCAGTGCGTCGAGCGCCTCCTCCGGTGGTGGCGAGGTGATCGACCGCCAGGCGGGCACGACGACCGTGCCTGCCCTGGAGATCGCTTCCAGGCCATGTGGTGCTGTGAGTTCCAGGCCCCCTGTGGTCCGCAGCGGGCCTTCCTCGCCGGCACACACCAGTAGGCGGTAGCGCGGCACGCCGGCGTCCTGGCGGTCAATCCCGAACACCGACAGCGGTATGGAACTCTCGAAAATGGGGCCGCCGCTGAACAGCAGCACCGCGACGATCTCCTTGCGGCGTCGCCCGGACAGTTTCCGGGCCGCGGTTTCCGGCGCGGCAGTGGAGTCGTGGCTCATCCTGCTAAGCCCCCCTCGGTGGTCGCGGCTCCTCGGTCGTGTCGCTCCTGCACGTTTCCCCTCGGTCCTGCACGAGTTCCCCCGCCGTAAGACAAGATCGAATCTACTGTGTCCCGTGGCGCCAAGGTGACCAGTTCGGTACTCCGCAGAATGTCGACATGGCAACTTGGCGTGAAGCATTCGATCACGAAGCGTTGCACTCGTGGGCGTCGCAGGGAAGTGCGCCTTGTGGCAGTGGCCAATCCACGTAGGGTGCGCGCGCCCGCCGTACCCCTTTAGGTGCAGGTGGAACGGGGGTTGGGGGGTCGTTCGAGCAAGGGATGAGCCACTACCGGAAGTTGGCTGAAAAGAAGCGTAGGTGTACGCGCAAACCGGTCAGTCGACCCGCTTGTTCCCCGCACTGTGACGTGCGCCTCGGTGAACCCCCGTGCCGCTCGCGCCCCATGGGCCGACCCTCGGTCCCACCGTCCCCGCGCGTCCCCGGGACCGGGCGTTCCCCGTGTTCCCCGGGCCGGGCCTTCCATGCCGTCCGTGCTGCTGCGGGGCGTGCCGGCGCGCGGCCGGACGTGCCGGGTCCCGGTGTTCACCGGCCGGGAGCGACGCCCCCCTCTCGCACCGCCGCAGCAGGATCACGCAGACTCCGGTCAACGCCGCGAGCCCGAGGGCCGTACCGGCCGCTCCGGCGAGCGAATCGCCGTAGCAGAGGAGGACCACCGGGACCACGGCACAGCTGAAGGCCGCCCAGCGGACCACCTCGGTCACCGTGCCCGCGGCCGGGGGTGCCGGGGCGCGTGGGGCGGAGCGTGTTCCCGATCGCGATCCGGAGCGTGATCCCCGGGGCGCGGCGGTGGGTGCGGCGGGCCGGCGTGAGGGGGCGGAGCGGGCCGGCGGGACGGTGGGGGCGGACGGTGCGGGGCGCCGGGGGGAGCCGTCGGGTCCGGACACGTGCTGCTCCCTGATGCTCCGGTGTTCTCCGTGCTGTCCACGGCGTGCGCTGTCGGCGGCGGGCCCTCTCCGCGGCGGCCGCCACCCCTTCAACGCGTGTTCGACCCGCCGGTCACTGCCCGGCCGGCGGGGCACCCGTCCGGAAGGGGGCCGCCCGGTCCGCTCGCGCGCCGGAACCGCCCGTTCCCCGGGGGTCGCTGCAAATTCACGCGGTGTCCTGCGCAAACCGCCTGTACGGGGCAGCAACCATTGCGTTACGGGCGCCCTCTCGTGCATGCTCCCTGGAATGCCGCGTAAGGCGCGCGGGATCTGGGCAGAGGAGGCGTGCCGCCGTACCCTTGGGGGTATGGGGTTGGGAAGATGTTTCCCAGACACAGCTCTGCCGTTCGTTGTCGTCCCCACCACGAGGATCCAGACGCCGAGACACCCATGGCCGGTCACGAATTCTTCGATCCCGCGGACCGCAAGCGCCCGCTCGCCGATCCCACGGCGGCCGAGCCCCTGGCGGCGGAAGAACCCCGCCACTCCTGCGATCCCGCCTTCAAGCACGGCGTCGTCGTCGGTTTCGACGGCTCGACGTCCAGCGAGCGCGCCCTCGCCTACGCGATCGGGATGGCCCATCGCTCGGGCTCCGGCCTGATCATCGTCCATGTGGCCAACCGGCTGCCCACCACGGTGTGGGCCGGCTGCGAACCGCCCGTGTTCGTCGACGTCCCCGACCACCGCACCGAGGTGCTGGGCCTTGAACTCGCCTGCGCCGAGTACCTCTCCGAGGTGCCCTGGATCCTCGTCGAGCGTGGCGGGGACATCTGCCACGAACTCGAGGAAGTGGGCCGGGAGTACGAGGCGGACGCGATAGTGGTGGGCTCCACGCACGGCATCGTCGGGCGCATCTTCGGCTCGGTCGCGGGACGCCTCGCCAAGCGCGCCAAGCGCCCCGTCATCGTCATTCCCTGACGCCCCTCCCCTCCCGCGCGCCCCGGTGTTCACCCTCCGTTCGGTGAGTGAACCTACCGGCGCGTAGAGGTGTTTGTGCCTTTGTGAAGGGCATATATCCGGACGCCGGTCCTACGCGGCGACCGGTACGGCGCAGCACAACTGCACAGGCATGAAGGGAGCCCGCCGTGGACAACGACGTCTCTGCGGGAAGCACCACCAGCATCGTAGGAAGACTCGCGCTCGGTGTGACCCTGCTGGCTTTCGGCCTCGGGTACACCGGCCTGATCGACGGGGTGACGGCGGCTGACGCCGTGTCACTGGCCCATTACGTGGGCGGAGTAGCGCTCTTCGTCGCCGGTCTGCTCGCCTTCCGCGACCGTGACACGGCCAACGGCACGGCCTTCACCGGGCTCGGCGCCCTCTGGTTCACCTGGGCCGTCTCGGCCGGCGGCCAGGTCTCCGACAACGCGGCGGGACTCTTCCTGCTGCTCTTCGCGCTCGTCGTGCTCTCGCTCGCCCTCGCGGGCGGGGACACCCTCGGGCAGGGCACCTACGGGCTGTTCTTCGTCTCCCTGGTGCTGCTCGCCGTGGGCCGCTTCGCGGACAGCGGCGGCCTGGGCAAGGCCGGCGGCTGGTTCGCCGTCGCGGCCGGCGCCGTCGCCTGGTACGCGGCGACCGCGGCTCTGGCCCACTGGCCCACAGCGCTTCCGCGACGCGCCGCCGGCCGGGGGGTGACGGCCACCGGCTGACCCCGGCGCGGGCCGGGGTATTGGGCGACTCCGGCCCCTCGAAGAACGATCCCCGTGCGCGGGTGGTGCGCACGGGGACCGTTCATGTCCGGCCGCCGGCCGGGGACTTGCGCGGCGGGGGGACGGGAGGGGCGGACCGCCGGCAGGCGGCCCGCCCGGTGGTGTCTATTCGACGGTGACCGACTTGGCGAGGTTGCGCGGCTTGTCGATGTCCCGGCCGAGCGCGAGCGCCGTGTGGTAGGCGAGGAGCTGGAGCGGGATGCCCATCAGGATCGGGTCGAGCTCGTCCTCGTTCTTCGGGACGACGATCGTCTGGTCGGCCTTCTCCTGGTGCTGGTGCGCCACGGCGAGGATCTGGCCGCTGCGGGCCTTGATCTCCTCCAGGGCGGCGCGGTTCTTCTCCAGCAGGTCGTCGTCGGGGACGATCGCCACGGTGGGCAGCGCCGGCTCGATGAGCGCCAGCGGACCGTGCTTGAGCTCGGAGGCCGGGTAGGCCTCGGCGTGGATGTACGAGACCTCCTTGAGCTTCAGCGAGGCCTCACGGGCCACCGGGTAGCCCCGGACACGGCCGATGAAGAGCATCGAGCGGGCCTCGGCGTACTGCTCGGCCAGCTTCTTGATCTCGTCCTCCTGCTCCAGGATCTCGGCGATCTGGGCAGGGAGGCGGCGCAGGCCCTCGATGATCCGCTTGCCGTCGCGGACCGACAGGTCCCGGGTGCGGCCGAGGTGCAGGGCGAGCAGCGCGAAGGCGACGGTGGTGTTGGTGAAGCACTTCGTCGAGACGACGCAGACCTCGGGACCGGCGTGCACGTACATGCCGCCGTCCGCCTCGCGGGCGATAGCCGAGCCGACGACGTTGACGACACCGAGCACCCGGGCGCCCTTGCGCTTGAGCTCCTGCACGGCGGCCAGCACGTCGTACGTCTCACCGGACTGGGAGACCGCGATGTAGAGGGTGTCGGGGTCGACGACCGCGTTGCGGTAGCGGAACTCGGAGGCCGGCTCGGCGTCCGCGGGGATCCGGGCCAGCTCCTCGATCATCTGGGCGCCGATCATGCCCGCGTGGTACGAGGTGCCGCAGCCGAGGATCTTCACGCGGCGCACGGCGCGCGCGTCACGGGCGTCCAGGTTCAGACCGCCGAGGTGGACGGTCGAGAACCGGTCGTCGATCCGGCCGCGCAGCACCCGGTCCACGGCCTCGACCTGCTCGTGGATCTCCTTGTGCATGTACGTGTCGTGGCCGCCCATGTCGTAGGAGGCGGCCTCCCACTCGACGGTGGTCGGCTCGGACGTGGTCCGGGTGCCCTCGGTGGTGTACGTCCGGAAGTCGTCGGCCTTGAGCGTGGCCATCTCGCCGTCGTCCAGCGTGACTATCTGGCGGGTGTGGGTGACCAGGGCGGCGATGTCCGAGGCGACGAACATCTCCTTCTCGCCGATGCCGAGCACGACGGGGGAGCCGTTGCGGGCCACCACGATGCGGTCGGGGAAGTCGGCGTGCATCACCGCGATGCCGTAGGTGCCCTCGATGACGCGCAGCGCCTCGCGGACCTTGTCCTCCAGCTTCTCCTGCTGGGAGCGGGCGACCAGGTGGGTGAGCACCTCGGTGTCCGTCTCGGAGAGGAACTCGACACCGTCGGCCTCGAGCTTCTTGCGCAGGTCGGAGGCGTTGTCGATGATGCCGTTGTGGACGACCGCGACCTTGTTGTCGGCCGACATGTGGGGGTGCGCGTTCACGTCGGAGGGGGCGCCGTGCGTGGCCCAGCGGGTGTGGGCGATGCCGGTGGTGCCGGCGAAACGCTTGGGGACCTTCACCTCGAGGTCGCGGACGCGGCCCTTCGCCTTGACCATCTTCAGGCCGGCCGACTTGGGCGAGGTCACGACTATGCCCGCCGAGTCGTAGCCGCGGTACTCCAGGCGCTGAAGGCCTTCGAGGAGCAGCGGGGCGACATCACGCCTGCCGATGTATCCGACGATTCCACACATACAGGTGTATTCCCTCAGCCGTAAACGATGCGTCGAAGCTGCCTGAGCGTGAGCTCCGGCGGCGCGACCGCGCGATATTTCAGCTCCGCCTCGATCCGCTCGAAGATCGACTCGTTCACCAGGCCCTGGGCCTGGAGCTCGCGGTGGCGGCGGCGGACGAACTCCTGGGCGGTCTCGTCGAAGTAGGCGAGAACGTCCTGGACCACCCGCAGCGCCTCGCCCCGGTTCAGGGGGGTCGACCGCGTCAGATGATCAACGAGTTCGTCGTGCACCCGTTGATCCTGGGGCACCGGAAGACGATTCGCAAGAATCTTGCCCGATATCGGGCAAGGCGGTGTTGGTTCTCTTATGGGTCGCTGTTTACAGACTGTCCATCCGGCGTCTTGTGTCGCGTCGATTGCTGAGAGCAACTTCTGGTGCCATGGACACTCCACGCATGGGCGTACCCGAGCGGCTCGCCGAGAAGATGACCATGGCCGAGCAGCACGAGTACCTTCGCGCCAAGTTCTCGCGGCGCAACATGATCAGAGGCGGCGCCGTGACCATCGGCGCCGTCGCGGGCGGGGCCTTCGTGCCCGGCGTCGCACAGGCAGCCGCGCCGGCGCAGCGGACCGCCGCCCCCGTCTCCGCGGCGAAGGTCGACGGCGCGCTCGTCGCCCCCTTCGGCCGCCACCTCGCCTTCGGCAACGACCCGCGCACCGAGATGACCGTCTCCTGGCAGGTGCCGGCCGCGGTCAGCAAGCCCTACATCCGCATCGGCGCCCACCCCTGGGACCTCTCGCGCAAGATCGAGGCCGAGGTGCGCACCCTCTACACCCCGGCCGGCGTGGGCGCCAGCGGCGACCACACCCAGTACTACCTGCACGCCAAGCTCACCCACCTGCGCCCCGGCAGGACCTACTACTACGGCGTCGGCCACGCCGGCTTCGACCCGGCCGAGCCCCGCCTCCTCGGCACGCTCGGCACCTTCACCACCGCGCCCGACCGCGCCGAGCCCTTCACCTTCACCGCCTTCGGCGACGAGGGCGTCGGCTACCACGGCCTCGCCAACGACGCCCTGCTCCTCGCCCAGAACCCGTCCTTCCACCTGCACGCCGGCGACATCGCGTACGCGGACCCGGCGGGCCAGGGCAAGACCGCCGACACCGGCTTCGACTCGCGCATCTGGGACCAGTTCCTCGCCCAGACCGAGACGGTCGCCAAGCAGGTGCCGTGGATGCCGGCCTACGGCAACCACGACATGGAGGCCTGGTACTCGCCCAACGGCTACGGCGGCGAGGAGGCCCGCTGGACGCTTCCGGACAACGGCCCCGACAAGGCCAACCTGCCCGGCGTCTACTCCTTCGTCCACGGCAACACGGCGATCATCTCGCTCGACGCCAACGACATCTCCTTCGAGATCCCGGCCAACCTCGGCATCTCCGGCGGCACCCAGACCAAGTGGCTGGAGACGCAGCTCAAGAGGTACCGGGCGTCGAAGGACATCGACTTCGTCGTGATCTTCTTCCACCACTGCGCGTACTGCACCTCCACGGCGCACGCCTCGGAGGGGGGCGTGCGACAGGAGTGGGTGCCGCTGTTCGAGAAGTACGGCGTCGACCTGGTGATCAACGGCCACAACCACCAGTACGAGCGCACCGACGTCATCAAGGGCGGCGCGGTCACCAAGAAGCTCCCGATCGGCGGCACGGCGTACACCGAGACCGAGGGCGTCGTGTACGTGACGGCGGGCGCGGCCGGCCGCAGCCTCTACGCGTTCAGCGCCCCGGAGTCCTACGAGGGCAAGGAGAACGAGGTCGAGTCCGTCGCCTCCTTCGTCAACCTCAAGGACGGCAAGCAGAACGAGACGGTCACCTGGTCGCGCGTGCGCTACCTGAACTACTCGTTCCTGCGCGTCGACGTCCAGCCCGCCCCGAAGGGACGCCTGGCCACCCTGACGGTCCGCGGCATCGCCGAGACCGGAGCCGAGGTCGACCGCTTCACGATCGCGCGCCGCGCCAAGTAGCCCCCGGGCCCGGGTGAGCGGGAGACCGCCCGCCCGGCCGCGGGCGGGCACCAGGTGCACCCGGAAGGCGGGGCGCACCGGCTGCCGGGCCGGCGGCGGCTCCCGAGGGCGGCGGTCCTCCCGCGTCGGATCTACAGACGCTTGAGGACCGCCTGCTTGGCCAGCGTGAACTCCTCGTCCGTCAGGACGCCCTCCTTGTGCAGCTCGCCCAGTTCGCGCAGCCTGCGCAGGAGGGCGTCGTGGTCGGCCTCGGGACCCGGCGCGGGCGCAGCCGTCTCCAGGGCCGGCGGTCCGTCCGGCCGGGCCTCACCGGGCGCCGCCGGATGCGGCAGCCTCGCCTGCACGGCCGCCGCGACCAGCGCCATCAGCGGGTCCCTCTTGAAGCCCCACAGCTCCACCGAGTTGGGGTCGTACTTCGGCGGCGCCTGGGTGTCGCCCCCGCGCACGCTGAAGCGCAGACAGCCGTTCTCCAGCCCGGCCGCCGGCCGCCACTCGACGGCCGTGATGTCGCCGAGGGCCAGGGTCCGCGCACCCGACGCCGACTTCGCGTCCTCCGTCTTCCAGTTCCACTCCAGACGTACGCGATCGCCGTCGAAGCTCGCCGTGCCGTCACCGGCGGACGCGGACACCGGCACCGCCGGGCCCGGCAGCAGATAGCCGTCCACCGGGCCGGAGGGGACCTCGTCCAGGAGCAGCGCACCCCGGACCTCGTCCGCGAAGTACTCGGCGACCCCGAGCCGGTCGGCCTCCACCGTGAGCTGGTACGGGTCGTTCGGCTCCGCGAGCAGTCCGCCGGTCGCCTGGAGCAACGGGTCCGCGCCGTCGCGCAGCCGCAGTCTGAGCCGTCCCGCCCTTCTCCCCTGCTCCAGCGAGACACCCGCCAACGCGCCCAGCGGTACGGTGAGTTCACCCAGGGTGCGGCGCAACAGGCTGACGTTCTTGTCCCGCCCGGGGGTCAGCCGCAGCGCGTCCCCGTCGAAGATCCACGTGCCGTCCCGCTGGATGATTTCCGCCATGCAGGGGATTGTTCCACCGCGATTGCGGCAGAGTGGTCTCGACCAATCAGGCGTATCCGCCGGACATGACCGCCGGACGCCCTGACCGGAAGGGAGCGCATGTGAGACCGCACCACAGAACGCCCCGCCTTCTCGGAACGCTGCTGCTCGTGGCGGCGGCCGGCATCTCCCTCGTCGGCGCGGCCCCGCACCTGAAGGCCACCGCCGTCCCCCTGGGCCGGGTCGTCCCGGCCCCCGCCTCCGTCACCCCCGGCGGATCCCCGTACCGCATCACCGCCGACACCCGCATCCGCGTCGAGGACACCCCCGCGGTCCGCGCGGTCGGCACCTACCTCGCCGGCGTCCTGCGGCCCTCGACCGGATACCGGCTGCCGGTCACCGCGCACGGCTCCGGAGGGATCCGCCTCCGGCTCGGCGGCAAGGGGCTCGGCGAGGAGGGCTACCGCCTCGACAGCGGCGCCTCCGGCGTCACCGTCACGGCCGGCCGGCCCGCCGGTCTCTTCCACGGCGTGCAGACGCTGCGCCAGCTGCTGCCCGCCGCCGTCGAGCGGAAGTCCGTCCAGCGCGGCCCCTGGCAGATCGCCGGCGGCACCATCAGGGACACCCCGCGCTACGCCTACCGCGGCGCCATGCTCGACGTCTCCCGGCACTTCTTCACCGTGGCGCAGGTCGAGCGGTACATCGACGAACTGGCCCTGTACAAGGTCAACAAGCTGCATCTGCACCTGAGCGACGACCAGGGCTGGCGCATCGCCGTCGACTCCTGGCCCGAGCTGGCGGCCCACGGCGGCTCCACCGAGGTCGGCGGCGGCACGGGCGGCTTCTACACGAAGGCCGACTACCGCGCGATCGTCCGGTACGCCGCCTCCCGCTATCTGGAGGTCGTCCCGGAGATCGACATGCCCGGGCACACCAACGCGGCCCTGTCCTCGTACGCGGGTCTGAACTGCGACGGGACCGCGCCGCCGCTCTACACCGGCACCGACGTCGGCTTCAGCTCGCTGTGCGTCGGCAAGCCGCTGACGTACGCCTTCGTGGACGACGTGATCCGCGAGCTGGCCGCGCTCACCCCCGGCCCGTACCTCCACATCGGCGGCGACGAGGCGCACTCCACCAGCCACGCCGACTACGTGACCTTCATGGACAAGGTCCAGCCGATCGTCGCGAAGTACGGCAAGAAGGTGATGGGCTGGCACCAGCTGACCGGGGCCACCCCGGCCAAGGGGGCCCTCGCGCAGTACTGGGGGCTCGACGACACCGGCGCGGAGGAGAAGGCTCAGGTCGCCGCGGCCGCGCGGAACGGGACCGGGCTCGTGCTGTCGCCCGCGGACCGGCTCTACCTGGACATGAAGTACACCGCCGACACCCCGCTCGGCCAGGACTGGGCCGGTCTCGTGGAGGTGCGGCGGGCCTACGACTGGGACCCGGGCAGCTACCTTCCCGGGGTCCCGGCCTCGGCCGTCAAGGGCGTCGAGGCGCCGCTGTGGACGGAGACGATCGTGACCTCCGCCGACATCGACGTCATGGCGTTCCCGAGGCTGCCGGGGGCCGCCGAGCTCGGCTGGTCCCCGGCCTCGACGCACGACTGGGACACCTACAAGGTGCGGCTCGCCGCCCAGGCGCCCCGCTGGGACGCCCTGGGCATCGGCTACTACCGCTCGCCCCAGGTCCCCTGGCCCGCCCGTTAGCGGATCGGGCGGAAAGCCGACGGGCGCCCCGGAGGACCGTCTCCGGGGCGCCCGCCCCTCTCGGGGGCTCCGGGCGGAGCCCCGGCCCCGTGCTCAGAACCCGGGGAGCGGGGGCTTCAGGGT
>NZ_JBHXDQ010000063.1:18669-48278 GCF_042725875.1 Streptomyces sp. NPDC127038
GCTTTCATCGCTCCTCCTCGGATCGGGCCGCACGACTTCGCACCCTAGAGCCGTGGGGGGGGCCCGCGCCCCCCCCCCCCCCCCCGGCCCCCCCCCGGGCCGGGGGCGGGTGGGGGGACCGAGGCGCCCCCCCCCCCCGCCCCGGCCCCCCCCCCCGCCCCCCCACCGCCCCCCCGGCCGCCGCCCACCCCGCCCGTCTCGGGGGCTCCTGGCGGAGCCCCGGCCCGGTGCTCAGAACCCGGCGAGCGGGTTCTTCAGGGTGCCGATCAGCTGGAGGGCCCCCGAGGGATCCGCCAGGTCGACCATCTGCCGGTTGTCGCGCAGCTGGAGCCGGTTGAGGCAGGACAGCGCGAACTCGGGCGCGAACAGGTCGTACTGCCGGAACCTGTCCTCCAGTTCGGGCGTCGCCTCCTGGTAGGCGCGCACCGACTCGGCGACCGTCCGCCAGAAGTCCTCCTCGGCGAGGATCCCCTCCTCGGCCAGCTGGGCGGCCAGGAACCGGAAGAAGCAGTCGAAGACGTCCGTGAAGACCGACAGCAGCTTCGTGTCCTCGGGCACGTCGACCCGGATCCGCTCGACCGCGGGCGGCAGCACCGCCTGCGGGTCCATCACCACGATCTCCTCGGCGATGTCCTTGTAGACGGCCCGCCGCACCACCCCGTCCTCCAGCACCAGGATGACGTTCTCGCCGTGCGGCATGTAGGCCAGGTCGTAGGCGTAGAAGCTGTGCAGGAGCGGGGTGAGGTAGGCGTGCAGATAGCGGCGCAGCCACTCCACCGGCGTCAGGCCCGACCGCTCGATCAGCGCGCCGGTGAACGAGGCGCCCTCGTGGTCGACGTGGACGAGGGAGGCCATCGTCGCCAGGGACTCGCCGTCCCGGAGCGAGGGGACCGGGCTCTCGCGCCACAGCGCGGCCAGCATCTTGCGGTACGGGGAGTACCGGTCGGTGGCCGCCTCGTACTCCAGGTGCCGGTAGCCGACGGCCGCCCGCTCGCGGATGACCGACAGTCCGGTGGACTTGAGGACCGGGTCGCTCTCGACGAGCTGGGCCAGCCAGTCGTTGATGGCCGGGGTCGCCTCCATGTAGGCGGCGGACAGACCGCGCATGAAGCCCATGTTGAGGACGCTCAGGGCCGTCTTCACATAGTGCTTGTCCGGGCTGCTGGTGTTGAAGAACGTCCGGATGGACTGCTGGGCCAGGTACTCGTCGTCGCCCTCGCCGAGACATACCAGGCGCCGCTGGGCGATCTCGGCGGCGAACGTCACCGACAGCTTGTTCCACCACTGCCAGGGGTGGACGGGTATGAGCAGGTAGTCCCCGGGGTCGAGGCCCTGCTCGCGCAGGACCGCGTCGAACCGTTCGACCGTCCCGGCACCCAGCTCGTCCCGTACGAAGGATTCGTAGTCGATCCCGACGCCCGCGGTGAACGCGGCCCGTGAGCGGTGCGCGGCCAGCCACACCAGCCGGACCGGGGCCGCGGTCTCCGGGGCGTACGACAGATACTCGTGCACGCCGAAACCGAGCCGCCCGTTGTTGGCGACGAAGCAGGGGTGCCCCTCGGTCATCCCGGTCTCGACGGCCTGGAACCCGGCGCCGGCCAGCTCGCGGACCGTGACCCTCAGCTTGGTGAGCTTGTAGCAGGTGCCCGCGAGCGTCGAGGAGATCTCCTCCAGGTAGACCGGCAGGATCTCGTCGCTCAGGCCGAGCGACTTCTTCAGCTCGATGAAGAAGTCCAGCGCGGACAACGGGAGTTCGACGCCGTCACGGTGGCGGGTGATGGACTCGGCGGACACCTGCCAGTGGTCGAGCAGGCGCCGGGTCGCGGTGAAGCGGTAGCGCGTCAGGCCGTCGTCGCCGGTGACCTCGTAGCGGCCGTCCGGCAGAACGCGCGGGCTGATCAGCCGCTCGTGGGCGAACTCGGCGAGCGCCTTGCGCAGCAGGAGCCGGTTGGCGACGGCCCAGCGCTCGGGGGAGAGGTGGCCGGTGCTCTCGACGGGGTTCACGCGGCCACCGCCTTCTCGAACATCTCCCGGGTGCAGAAGCTCAGCAGCGCCTTCTTCTCGGGCTTCCGGATCTCGCGTACGGGCACGAAGCCGACGGCCTCGTTGAGGGCGTGCACGGCCGAGTTGGCCACGTCGGGCTCGACGACGACCCGGCGCACGGCCGGATCGGCGAAGAGCTCCTCCATCACCGCGGTGATCACGGCCCGGGTGAAGCCGTGCACGGGAGTGTCGCTCGGCGCGACCAGGAAGTGCATGCCGACATCGCCCGGCTCCGGCTCGTACAGGCCGACGAGTTCGACGTACCGGGGGTCGTAGCGTTCCATCAGGAAGACGGGCTCCCCGTCCAGGAGCCCGAGAAGTGCCTCGTGGTGCTCACTGGCCGCGATGGCCATGTACTCCCGCTCCACGTCGTGCAGCCGCGCCCCCTGCATCATCCAGAAAGCGGCCTTGGGATGCGTCACCCACCGGTGCAGCAACGGGGCGTCCCCGACGGGGTCGAGGGGACGGACGGTGAAGGTGCCGACGGCGGTCTTGAGGGTCATACGGAGAACTCCTGGAACGCGATGGTCTTCTCGACCGGGTAGTACTCGGTGCCGAGCAGTTCGCGGATGATGGACGCGTTGCGGTACGGGCCCATGCCGAGGTCCGGTGAGGTGATCGAGTGGGTGTGGACTCCGGCGTTCTGGAGGAAGATCCCGCCGCCCGTGACGTCGATGGAGTAGTTGCGGGTCACGTCGAAGTTGCCCCGGGTGTCGTAGCGGAGGCGGTCGCGGACCGGGGCCAGGAACGCGGGTTCGGCGTAGTGGTAGCCGGTGGCCAGGACCAGGCCCGCCGAGCGCAGTTCGTAGTCCTTGCCCTGCTCCTGCTGGCGGAAGCCCAGGGTGTACGTGCCCTGGTCGTACCGGGCGCTCTCCAGCGAGGAGTTGGTCAGCAGCCGGGCGGGGACCGGGCCGCCGAGGTTCTTCTGGTAGAGCAGGTCGAAGATCGCGTCGATCAGCTCCCCGTCGATGCCCTTGAACAGGCCCTTCTGCTCCGACTGGAGGCGGTAGCGGGTCGCCTCGGGCAGCGCGTGGAAGTAGTCGATGTACTCCGGGGAGGTCATCTCCAGGGTCAGCTTGGTGTATTCGAGGGGGAAGAAGCGCGGCGAGCGGGTCACCCAGTTCAGCCGGTAGCCGTGGACGTCGATCTCGGCGAGGAGGTCGTAGAAGATCTCGGCGGCGGACTGGCCGCTGCCGACCAGGGTGATCGAGTCCTTGGTCTGGAGCTCCCGCTTGTGCTGCATGTAGCGGGAGTTGTGGATCAGGTCGCCGCCGAGGTCCGCGCAGGCGTCGGGGACGTGCGGCGAGGTGCCGGTGCCGAGGACCAGGCGCCGGGCGCGGAACACGTCACCGGCCGCGGTGCGCACGACGTACAGCTCGTCCTCGTACGTCACCTCGGTGACCGTGGTCCCGAAGCGGACGCTGCTCAGCTTGCCGGCGGCCCAGCGGCAGTAGTCGTCGTACTCGACCCGCAGCGGGTAGAAGTTCTCCCGGATGTAGAACGCGTACAGACGGCCCGATTCCTTCAGGTAGTTGAGGAAGGAGTACGGGGAGGTGGGGTCGGCGAGGGTTACCAGGTCCGACATGAACGGGGTCTGGAGGTGCGCCCCGTCCAGGAACATGCCGGAGTGCCACTCGAAGTGGGGCTTCGACTCCAGGAAGACACCGCTGAGTTCGGTGATCGGCTCGGTCAGGCAGGCGAGGCCGAGGTTGAAGGGCCCGAGGCCGATGCCCACGAAGTCGTAGGCGGTGTCCATGGGTTCAGCAAGCGCGGTCAAGGGACTCTCCCAGGTACTGCTCGGCGTGGCCGGCGATCAGGTCGAGGACGGCGGCGATGTCGTCCTTGGTGGTCTCGGGGTTGAGCAGGGTGAACTTCAGGTAGTGGCGTCCGCCGACCTTGGTGCCGGCGACGACGGCGTCGCCTGAGGCGAACAGGGCCTTGCGGGCGTAGAGGTTGGCGCGGTCGATCTCGGCCGGGTCGGTGACGGCGGCCGGGATGTAGCGGTAGACGAGGGTGGAGAGCGAGGGCCGCACGACGACGTCGAAGCGCGGGTCGGCGGCGAGCAGTCTCCAGCCCTCGACGGCCAGGTCGCAGACCTCGTCGAAGAGCTCGCCGATGCCGTCGGCGCCCATCGTGCGCAGCGTCATCCACAGCTTGAGGGCGTCGAAGCGGCGGGTGGTCTGGAGGGACTTGTCGACCTGGTTGGGGATGCGCTCGGTGACCATGCGGCGCGGGTTGAGGTACTCCGCGTGGTAGGTGGCGTGGCGCAGGGTCGCGGCGTCCCGGACCAGCACGGCCGAGGAACTCACGGGCTGGAAGAAGGACTTGTGGTAGTCGACGGTGACGGAGTCGGCCCGCTCGATGCCGTCGATGCGGTCCCGGTTCTTCAGCGAGGTGAGCAGTCCGCAGCCGTAGGCGGCGTCGACGTGCATCCACACCCCGAACTGGGAGCAGAGTTCGGCGATCTCGGGCAGCGGGTCGATGGAGCCGAAGTCGGTGGTGCCCGCGGTGGCGACGACGGCCATGGGGACGAGGCCGTCCTGCCGGCAGCGCTCCAGTTCGCGGGCCAGGGCGACGGTCTGCATGCGCTTGTCGTGGTCGACGGGGATCGTGACGACGGCGTCGGGGGCGAGGCCGAGGAGTTTGGCCGACTTCTTGACGCTGAAGTGGCTGACCTCGGAGGCGAAGACGCGCAGTCGGCCGAGTCCGTCCGCCGTGTCCCCCTCCTGGCCGCCGGGCTTGGCCTCCTCGCGGGCCAGCAGCAGGGCCTGGAGGTTGGATTGGCTGCCGCCGCTGGTGAACACGCCGTCGGCGGCCGGTCCGAGGCCGATCCGCTCGTTGGTCCAGTCGATGAGCCGGCGCTCGATGAGGGTGCCGCCTGCGGACTGGTCCCAGGTGTCCAGCGAGGAGTTGACGGCGGACAGGACGGCCTCGCCGAGCACCGCGGGGATGACCACCGGGCAGTTGAGGTGGGCGAGGTAGCGGGGGTGGTGGAAGTAGATCGCGTCCTGGAGATAGACCTCTTCCAGCTCGTCGAGAACGGCCGTGGTGTCGTGCAGGGGCTTGTCGAGGTCGATCCGCTCGATGCGGGGAGCGAGGTCGTCGACCGTGACACCCGTGAACGGGCGGTCGGTGGTGGCGAGTCTGGCCGCCACCCGCTCGACGCCTTCGGTCACGGAGCGGCGATACCGGTCCGCGGTGGTGTCGTTGAGCAGGTGCGAGCGCATGTGAGGGTCCTCCGTGCGGGGGAGAGTCCGAGCGGGACAGGAGAAGGGGCGAAGTCGCGACGTTCAACTTAGGTTAGCCTAACCTAAGTCGAGCGGCGACCCCGCCCCACCTGTGTATTCCGCGGCGCGCGCCGGTCCGCGCGTGTCCGTCGGCCGTGCCGGCCCTCTCGCGAACTACTCGCCCCGCTCCCGGAGTTGTTCCTCGCTCAGTCCGCGCCGCCAGTAGCCCACGAAGGTGACCCGGCGGCGGTCGATGCCCCGGTCGCGCACGAGATGGCGGCGCAGCTCCTTCACGCAGCCGGACTCGCCCGCGATCCAGGCGTACGGCGCCTCATGGGGCGGGAACCGGGCGGCCCTCAGCGCTTCGAGGGCGAGAGGGGTGCCCGCGGGGCCCGCGTCGGCCCGCTCGTCCCGCACGAGCCAGGTGATCTCGGCGTCGGCCGCCGTCTCCAGGTCCTGGATGTCGGCGGCGTGGGGGACCTCCAGCCAGGCCCGGACGCGCAGTCCGGCCGGCAGCGACTCCAGGACGGCGGAGACCGCGGGGACGGCGGTCTCGTCGCCCCACAGGAGCACGAGGTCGGTGTCGGCGGGCGGCCGGAAGCGGATGGCGCGGTTGTCCTCGACGGCCGGCCCGAGCAGGACGACACGGTCGCCGGGCCGGGCCGCCGAGGCCCAGCGCGAGGCGGGTCCCGCGGGGACGGCCGCGTCCGGCTCCGTTCCGTGCAGCGCGAAGTCGATGTCGATCTCGTCGGGGTCCCGGCGCAGCGCGCGCAGGGTGTACGAGCGCATCACCGCCCTTACGTCGTCGGGCAGTTCGCGCCAGCCCTGCCACCACGTGTCGCCGAGCTCGTAGGGCACGGCGGGCTCGCTCTGGCCGGGGTGCGGCAGGAACAGGGAGAGGGACTGGTCGCGCCCGTGCGAGTGGAAGGCGCGCAGATCGGGTCCCGTGAAGGTCACCCGGACCAGAGACGGGCCGAGCCGCCTCGTCGTCGCGACCCTGAGGGAGAAGAAACGGAACGGGGCGGCCACGGCCGTCGTCATGGGTGCTCCTGAGGTGGAGTCAGGCGGTCACGGGAGGGGCCGGGTCAGGCGACCTTCTTGGCGTTCTCGATGGCCTCGGCGAGCCGGTCGAGGATCGGGGCGCACTTGTCGTACGACAGGATCGGCTCGGGCGTGCGGGCGATGACCTGGCCGGCCTTGACGGCGGGCAGCTTCTTCCAGGTGGCCTCGGTGATGTCGGCCGGCTGGATGGTCGAGGTGCGGTCGTCCATGATGATGATGTCGGCCGGGTACTTGTCGACGTTCTCCCAGCTCAGGTTCTCGAACCAGCCGCCGCTGGCCTTCAGGGCCTTGGCGGAGGGCTCGACGATGTTCACGCCGAGGGCCTTGAAGTACTCCAGGTCGATGGAGAGGTTCGAGCCGGAGACGTAGAAGATGTCCTGGCTCGCGCTGCCGGCGAGCACCTTGATCTCGGGGCGGGCCTTGGCGGCCTTGCGCAGGCGCTCGGCGGCCGTCTCGAACTTCTTCTTCGCGGCGGTGATCTTCGCGGACCGCACGTCGGCGCCGAGGGACTCGGCGAGCGCGAGCATGCGCTGGAGCGGCTGGGGCATCTGGACGTCGTAGACGGAGACGCCGACGCTCGGGGCCAGCTTGAGGATCTTGTCCTTGGACTCCTCGGGGACGTACCAGAGGGTGCCGGCGGTGTCGAACATCGTCGAGACGAGGAGGTCGGGGGCCAGGCCCGCGTACTTCTCGATGTTGAACTGGCCCCACTCGTTGCCCAGGATCGTCAGCTTGCTGATGTCCATGTCGCCGGCCTGGACGTCGGGCTTGCCGTCCTTGGTCTTCGTCGGGCCGAACACACCCTTGACCTCGATGCCGTAGTCGAACAGAGCGGCGGCGACACCCGTGAAGGCGACGATGTTCGCCGGCGCCTTGTCCAGCTTCACGGTCGTGCCGCGGTCGTCCTTGAAGGTCCAGGGGCCGGACTTCGCGGCGGCCTTCGCCGACTCCGAGCCACCGCTTTTCGAGTCGTTGCCGCCACCGCAGGCGGCGAGGGCGGCACCGAGGCCGAGGGCGCCGCCCGCGGCGAGGATTCCGCGACGGGTGAGGTGGGTGGCACGGGCGTTGGGCATGAGTGTGACTGCTTTCGGCACGGGGCGGCAGATACCCGCCGGACGAGTTCGAAGGTAGGTTAGCCTAACCTCACCACTTGTCCAGAGGGCGGGTCCCGTCGGCCCCGTGCGGGCCGGGTGCCACCGTGGCGCGAGTCACCTCATGCGCATGCCGAAATCGGTTGTCGGCATTTTTCTTGATCCTTACTGTTCATCAATGAAGCTCGCCTCAGGGCGAGTTGACGACCGGTAAGGCATGAAGGGGGAACGTGAACGGATACAAGAAGGGGCTCGCGCTGGCGGTGACGGGGGCCGCGCTGACCGTGGGGATGGCGGCCGCTCCGGCTTCCGCCGACTCGTACACGCTGTACTGCGACACCTCGTCCTCGTCGGGCGCCGGCACGATCAACGGCTGGGCCAGCGGTGCGACGAGCCTGGACGTCATCCTGTCCGTGTACGACGCCAAGTCGGACGGCCACAACGTGGCCATCCGGCTGATCGCCAAGAACGACGGCGGAGCGGTGCTCACGCCCTGGCCGTGGCACCACAACTACAGCGGGTACGACCACAGCCTGACCCTGCGTACGACGGCCCGCTACTCGGCCGGGATGTACGACGTCGGTATCGAGGTCGCCACCTTCGAGGGTGACCACGAGCTGAACTACTGCCGGGACTGGCTGCGCACCGGCCACACCTGACAGTCCCGCCGGGCGCCCCGCGTCCGGCGGTCTCCGCGGCTCCCGGCGATGTCCGGGAGCCGCGGGCACGTGACTCCCTGCTCAGCCCGTGAGGCCCAACTCCCGCGCGATCAGCATGCGCTGGACCTCGCTCGTGCCCTCGCCGATCTCCAGGATCTTGGAGTCGCGCCACATGCGGGCGACCGGGTACTCGTTCATGAAGCCGTAGCCGCCGTGGACCTGGGTGGCGTCACGGGCGTTGTCGACGGCGACCGTGGAGGAGTACAGCTTGGCGACCGCCGCCTCCTTCTTGAAGGGCTCGCCCGCGACGAGACGGGACGCGGCGTCGCGCCAGCCCACGCGGGCCATGTGCGCCTTCATCTCCATGTCGGCGATCTTGAACTGGATCGCCTGGTTGGCGCCGATCGGCCGCCCGAACGCGTGCCGCTCCTTGGCGTACTTGACCGACTCGTCGACACAGCCCTGCGCCAGACCCGTGGCCAGCGCCGCGATGGCGATGCGGCCCTCGTCCAGGATGCGCAGGAACTGCGCGTAGCCGCGGCCCTCCTCGCCGAGCAGGTTGGCCGCCGGGACCCGTACGTCCGCGAAGGACAGCTCACGGGTGTCGGAGGCGTTCCAGCCGACCTTCGAGTACGGGGCGGCGACCGTGAAGCCGGGGGTGCCGGAGGGCACGATGATCGCGGAGATCAGCGGCTTGCCGTCGGGCTTGCGGCCGGTGACCGCGGTGACCGTCACCAGGCCCGTGATGTCCGTGCCGGAGTTGGTGATGAAGCACTTGCTGCCGTTGATGACCCACTCGTTCGTCTCGGGGTCGAGACGGGCCGTGGTGCGGGTCGCGCCCGCGTCCGAGCCGCCGTCCGGCTCGGTCAGACCGAAGGCGCCCAGGATCTCGCCGGAGCACAGCCGCGGCAGCCACTCCCGCTTCTGCTCCTCGGTGCCGAAGAGGTGGATCGGCATGGCGCCGAGCGAGACGCCGGCCTCCAGGGTGATGGCCACGGACGAGTCGACCCGGGCCAGTTCCTCCAGGGCGATGCCGAGGGCGAGGTAGTCGCCGCCCATGCCGCCGTACTCCTCGGGGAACGGCAGCCCGAACAGGCCCATGCGGCCCATCTCCCGCACGATCTCGTACGGGAACTCGTGCCGCTCGTAGAAGTCGCCGATCTTCGGTGCCACGACGTCGTGGGCGAACTCCTCGACCGTACGGCGGAGTTCTTCGAGCTCGGGGGAGAGCCGGTGGTCCAGGGACATGCTGTTCACTCCTGGTGGGACTGAGTCGGGGTACCGAGTGCTCTGACGGTGCGGGACGGGCTGGGTCGGCCCAGTCGTCCGGCCATCCACACGCTCGTGGCGGTGAGGCGGCCGAGGTCGACCCCGGTGTCGATACCGAGGCCCTGGAGCATCCACACGAGGTCTTCCGTCGCGAGGTTGCCCGTCGCGGACTTCGCGTACGGGCAGCCGCCGAGGCCGCCCGCGGAGGCGTCGACGGTGGCGACGCCGTGCTGGAGGGCGGCCAGGGTGTTGGACAGCGCCTGGCCGTAGGTGTCGTGGAAGTGCACGCCGAGCGCGCTGGTCGGCACGCCCTCCTCGTTCAGCTCGGCGAGCAGGGCCTGCACATGGCCCGGCGTCGCCACGCCGATCGTGTCGCCGAGGCTCAGCTCGTCACAGCCCATGTCCATCAGCGCCCGGCACACGCGGACCACCTGATGGACCGGGACCGCCCCCTCCCAGGGGTCGCCGAAGCACATCGAGACATAGCCGCGCACGGTGAGCCGCGCCTCCTTCGCACGGCTCACCACCGGCTCGAACATGGCGAGCGCCTCGTCGACCGTCCGGTTGAGGTTGGCCTTCGCGAAGGACTCCGTGGCACTGGCGAAGACCGCCACGTGCCGGGCGCCGAGCGCGAGCGCCCGCTCAAGACCGCGCTCGTTGGGCACCAGCACCGGCAGTGCCACCGGAAGGTCCGCGACCTGCGGGAACAGCTGCTCCGCGTCGGCCAGTTGGGGCACCCACCCGGGGTGGACGAAGCTGGTCGCCTCGATCGTGGTCAGGCCCGCGTCCGCGAGGCGCCGGACGAACTCCGCCTTCACCTCGGTCGGTACGGTCGCCTTCTCGTTCTGGAGCCCGTCGCGCGCGCCGACCTCGTAGATCCGTACCCGGGCGGGCAGGTCCTGGGCCGGTACGGGCATCGGCAGGCCGAGTTCGGAGGTGTTCACGCCGTCTCCTCCTCGGCCGGGGTGATGACCGCGAGGACCTGGTCCATGGCGACCGTCGTGCCCGGGGTGACGTCCAGTTCGCTGACCGTCCCGGCGTGCGGCGCGGAGATGACGTGCTCCATCTTCATCGCCTCGACCACGAGCAGGCTCTGCCCGGCGGCCACCTCGTCGCCGACGGCGACCTTCACGACCGTCACCGTGCCGGGCATCGGCGCGGTCAGCGAGTCGGCACCGGCGTGCGCGGCTCCGGTGAGCGACGCGGCCACCGGGTCGTGGTCGCGCACGTGCCAGGCGTCGCCGTCGCGGCCGATCCAGTCGCCGGCCCGGTGGAAGGTGTGCCGCACCCCGTCGAGCGTGACCGCGACCCGGTCGGCGGTGACCGTGTGGGTGCCGCGCGGGGTGTACTCCACCGGGTCCACGACCCGCAGGGAGAAGCCCACCGGCTTCGGGGTGCCGCCGAGCCGCCAGCCGCTCGGCACCGAGAACGGGTCGGTCCAGCCCTCGCCCGCCGGGGCCAGCGCGGCGAGCCGGACGGCCGCCGCCGCCTCGTACACCTCCTCCGGAACGCCGTCCGGGACCAGTCCGTCCGCCTCCCGCTCGACCAGTCCGGTGTCCAGGTCGCCCGCCACCACGTCCGGGTGGGCCAGCAGCCGGCGCAGGAAGCCCGCGTTCGTCTGGACGCCGAGCGTGACCGTCCCCGCGAGGGCGGCCCGGAGTCTGCGCAGCGCGGTCGGGCGGTCGGGGCCGTACGCGATGACCTTGGAGAGCATCGGGTCGTAGAGGCTGCCGACCTCGGTGCCCTCGGACAGGCCCGAGTCGGTGCGCACCCCGTCGCCCTCGGGCTCGTGCAGCGCGAGCACGGTGCCGCCGGAGGGCAGGAAGCCGCGCGCCGGGTCCTCGGCGCAGATGCGGGCCTCCACCGCGTGGCCGGTCAGGGTGATGTCCTCCTGCCCGTACGGCAGACGCTCGCCCGCGGCGACCCGCAGCTGCCACTCGACCAGGTCGAGGCCGGTGACCAGCTCGGTGACCGGGTGCTCCACCTGGAGGCGGGTGTTCATCTCCATGAAGTAGTACGAGGAAGGGTCGCCGCCGGGGACGATGAACTCCACCGTGCCCGCGCCCCGGTAGCCGCAGGAGCGGGCCGCCTGGACGGCCGCCTCTCCCATCGCGGCCCGGGTGGCCTCGTCCAGGAGCACGCTGGGCGCCTCCTCGATGATCTTCTGGTGGCGGCGCTGGAGGGAGCACTCGCGCTCGCCGAGGTGCACGACGTTGCCGTGCCCGTCCGCCAGGACCTGGATCTCGATGTGCCGGGGCCGGTCGACCCAGCGCTCGACGAGCAGCGTGTCGTCGCCGAAGGAGGCCCGTGCCTCGCGCCGGGCGGCCGCGATCTCGTCGGCCAGGACCTCGGTGTCCCGCACCAGGCGCATGCCCTTGCCGCCACCGCCCGCGCTGGGCTTCAGCAGCACCGGGACACCGATCTCACGGGCGGCCGCGATCAGCTCCGCGTCCGTCAGACCGCTGCCCGAGGAGCCGGGGACGACCGGGACGCCGGCCGCCTTCACCGTCTCCTTGGCCCGGATCTTGTCGCCCATCAGGGAGATCGCCTCGGCGGACGGGCCGATGAAGACCAGTCCGGCCTCCGCGCAGGCCCGCGCGAAGGCGGCGTTCTCGGCGAGGAAGCCGTAGCCGGGGTGGACGGCCTGGGCGCCGGTGCGGGCCGCCGCCTCCAGCAGCGCCGTCACCGACAGATAGCTCTCCGACGCGGGCGCCGGTCCGATCCGTACCGCGGTGTCGGCCTCCCGGACGTGCCGGGCGTCGGCGTCGGCGTCCGAGAAGACGGCCACGCTGCGCACGCCGAGCGCGCGCAGCGTACGGATGACCCGTACGGCGATCTCGCCCCGGTTGGCCACAAGCACCGTGTCAAACATGGGTCCCCTCACATCCGGAAGACGCCGAACTGGGGGTCACCCAGGGGCGCGTTGGCGCAGGCGGTCAAGGCGAGTCCGAGGACCTGCCGGGTCTCCGTCGGGTCGATCACACCGTCGTCCCAGAGCCGGGCGCTCGCGTAGTAGGCGCTGCCCTGCTGCTCGTACTGGCGGCGGATCGGGTCCTTGAAGTCCTCCTCGTCCCCGGTCGGCCAGGACTCGCCGCGCGCCTCGATCTGGTCGCGCTTGACGGTCGCGAGGACCGACGCGGCCTGCTCGCCGCCCATGACGGAGATCTTGGCCCCGGGCCACATCCACAGGAAGCGCGGCGAATAGGCCCGGCCGCACATCGAGTAGTTGCCCGCGCCGTACGAGCCGCCGATCACGACGGTCAGCTTCGGGACCCGGGTGCAGGCGACGGCCGTGACCATCTTGGCGCCGTGCTTGGCGATGCCGCCCGCCTCGTACTGGCGGCCCACCATGAACCCGGAGATGTTCTGGAGGAACACCAGCGGGATGCCGCGCTGGTCGCACAGCTCGATGAAGTGGGCGCCCTTCTGGGCCGACTCGGAGAACAGGATGCCGTTGTTGGCGACGATCCCGACCGGGTGGCCGTGGATCCGCGCGAAGCCGGTGACCAGGGTCTGCCCGAACTCGGCCTTGAACTCGGCGAAGCGCGAGCCGTCGACCACGCGCGCGATGACCTCGCGCACGTCGTACGGGGTGCGCGAGTCGACCGGCACCGCGCCGTACAGCCCGTGCGGGTCGACCTTGGGCTCGACGGCCGCGGTGACCTCCCAGGGGAGCGTCCCGCGCGCGGGGAGCGTGGCGACGATGTTCCGGACGATCCGCAGCGCGTGCGCGTCGTCCTCGGCGAGGTGGTCGGTGACGCCCGACACCCGCGAGTGGACCTCGCCGCCGCCCAGCTCCTCGGCCGTGACGACCTCGCCGGTGGCGGCCTTCACCAGCGGCGGACCGCCGAGGAAGATCGTGCCCTGGTTGCGGACGATCACGGCCTCGTCGCTCATGGCGGGCACGTAGGCGCCGCCGGCCGTGCAGGAGCCGAGGACGGCCGCGATCTGGGGGATGCCGGCGCCGGACATCCGCGCCTGGTTGTAGAAGATCCGCCCGAAGTGGTCGCGGTCGGGGAACACCTCGTCCTGCATGGGCAGGAAGGCGCCCCCGGAGTCCACGAGGTACAGGCACGGCAGACGGTTCTCCAGCGCCACCTCCTGGGCGCGCAGGTGCTTCTTGACCGTCATCGGGTAGTACGTGCCGCCCTTGACGGTGGCGTCGTTCGCGACGATCACGCACTCGCGCCCGCTCACCCGGCCGATCCCGGCGATGACACCGGCGGCCGGGGCCGCCCCGTCGTACATCCCGTCGGCGGCGAGCGGCGCCAGCTCCAGGAACGGGGAGCCGGGGTCCAGCAGGGTGTCCACCCGGTCGCGGGGCAGCAGCTTGCCGCGCGCGGTGTGCCGCGCGCGTGCCTTCTCACCGCCGCCGAGCCGTGCCGCGCCCAGCTTGCGGCGCAGCTCCTCGCCCAGCGAGCGGTGTGCCGCCTCGTTGGCCCTCCAGGCCTCCGACGCGGGGTCCGCCGCGCTCGTCAGCTCCGGTGCCTCTTGCATCCTGCGGTCCCCTCACCAGTGGTCCACCAGTTAATGAGCGTTAACGCAACTCCTTCAGGTTAACGACCGCTAACCGCGATGTCTAGAATTGTTTTCATGGCCACCAGAACCGACGCCCCCACCCGGCGCGAGCAGATCCTCAGGGAGGCCGCGCGGCTGTTCGCCGAACGCGGTTTCCATGGCGTGGGAGTCGACGAGATAGGAGCGGCGGTCGGCATCAGCGGCCCCGGTCTCTACCGGCACTTCGCCGGCAAGGACGCGATGCTCGCCGAGCTGCTGGTGGGGATCAGCGGGCAGCTGCTCACGGGCGGCCGGCGCCGGGTGGCGGAGGCCAGGGCGGGCTCCGGGGGAGGTGCCGAGGGCGGCGCCGAGGGCCTGCTCGACTCGCTCATCGAGGGGCACATCGACTTCGCGCTCGACGACCGCCCTCTGATCACCCTGCACGACCGCGAGCTGGACCGCCTGCGGGACAGCGACCGCAAGCTGGTGCGCCAGCTCCAGCGGCAGTACGTGGAGCTGTGGGTGGAGGTGGTCCGCGAGGTGTACCCGGAGCTGGCCGAGCCCGCCGCCCGTTCGGCCGTGCACTCGGTCTTCGGCCTCCTGAACTCGACCCCGCACCTCGGGCGGCCGGGCGCGCTTCCCGGGCGCGCGGGCACGGCGGAGCTGCTGCACCGGATGGCGCGGGGGGCGTTCGGCGCGGCGGCCGTGGCTCCGGGGGCGTGACGAGCGTCTCGGGGGCCGACCCCTGGACGGCGCTCGTGACCGGCGGGTAACCTCATATCTGAGCAAGCGCTTAGACATAACACCAGGTATCCAGGCGGAGGTGGCGGCGGTGCGCCGTACTGTGTTCAACGAGGACCACGAGGCGTTCCGGGAGACCCTGCGCGCCTTCATCGAGGCCGAGGTCGTCCCGGTCTACGACGAGTGGTTCGCCGCCGGCCAGGCGCCGCGCGACTTCTACTACAAGCTCGCCGAGCTCGGCGTCTTCGGCATCCGGGTGGACGAGGAGTTCGGCGGCGCCGGCATCGACTCGTACAAGTTCGAGGCCGTGATGTACGAGGAGACCGCGCGCGCCGGTGTCCAGTTCGGCGGCTCCGGTGTGCACGTGCTGCTCGGCCTGCCCTACATCAAGATGCTCGCCAGCGACGAGCAGAAGAAGCGCTTCCTGCCGAAGTTCGTCAGCGCCGAGGAGATGTGGGCCCTCGCGATGACCGAGCCGGGCACCGGCTCCGACCTCGCGGGAATGAAGACCACCGCCAAGCTCTCCGAGGACGGCACGCACTACGTCCTCAACGGCTCCAAGACCTTCATCACCGGTGGCGTCCACGCCGACCGCGTGATCGTCTGCGCCCGCACCTCCGCGCCCACCGCCGAGGACCGCCGCTTCGGCATCTCCCTGTTCGCCGTGGACACCAAGTCCGAGGGCTACTCCATCGGCCGCAAGCTCGACAAGCTCGGCCTGAAGACCTCCGACACCGCCGAGCTGGCGTTCGTCGACGTGAAGGTGCCCGTCGAGGACCTGCTCGGCGAGGAGAACAAGGGCTTCTACTACCTCGGCCACAACCTCGCCTCGGAGCGCTGGGGCATCGCCTTCGGCGCCTACGCGCAGGCCAAGGCCGCCGTCCGGTTCGCCAAGGAGTACGTCCAGGAGCGCACCGTCTTCGGCAAGTCGGTCGCCTCCTTCCAGAACACCAAGTTCGAGCTGGCCGCCTGCCAGGCCGAGGTGGACGCGGCCGAGGCCGTCGCCGACCGCGCCCTCGAGGCCCTCGACGCCGGCGAGCTGACCCCGGCCGAGGCCGCCAGCGCCAAGCTGTTCTGCACCGAGGTCGCGCACCGCGTCATCGACCGCTGCCTCCAGCTCCACGGCGGCTACGGCTTCATGAACGAGTACCCGATCGCCCGCCTGTACGCGGACAACCGGGTCAACCGCATCTACGGCGGCACCAGCGAGATCATGAAGACGATCATCGCCAAGGACATGGGCCTGTAAGGTCCGAGAAAAGACTGCGCGGTACAACTGCCTTATGAGCGAGGCACTTCAGGATCTCCTCGATCTGCTCGATCTCGAGCGGATCGAGGAGAACATCTTCCGCGGCCGTTCCCGGTCCGCCGTCGTCCCCAGGGTCTTCGGCGGACAGGTCGCGGCCCAGGCACTCGTGGCCGCCGGGCGCACGGTCCCCGAGGACCGGCTCGCCCACTCCCTGCACGCGTACTTCCTGCGGATCGGCGACCCCGGGGCGCCCATCGTGTACTCCGTGGACCGCATCCGCGACGGCCGCTCCTTCACCACCCGCAGGGTGGTCGCGGTCCAGCACGGACAGCCGATCTTCCACCTCTCCGCCTCCTTCCAGGCGTACGAGGAGGGCATGGAGCACCAGGCCCCGATGCCGCCCGCGCCCGACCCGGAGACGCTGCCCACCGCCGCCGAGCTGCTCCCGCTGTACGCCGACGTCTTCACCGACGCCGAGGTGGTGGAGCGCATCCTGGAGGCCCGTGAGTCCGTCGACCTGCGCTATGTCGACCCGCCCCCGTACGGCACCGTCGGCGAGCCCCGCGAGCCGCGCTCGCAGGTCTGGTTCCGCACCAACGGCAAGCTCGCGGACGACCCCCTGCTGCACGTCGTCCTCGCCACCTACGTCTCGGACATGACGCTCCTCGACTCCATCCTGCTCGCCCACGGGCGCGGCGGCTGGGTCACCGGAGACGTCGTCGGCGCCTCCCTGGACCACGCGATGTGGTTCCACCGGCCCTTCCGCGCCGACGAGTGGCTGCTCTACGACCAGGAGTCGCCGTCCGCGTCGGGCGGCCGGGGCCTGGGCCAGGCCCGGATCTACACCCAGGACGGCCGGCTGGCCATCTCGGTGATCCAGGAGGGCGTGGTCCGCGTCCCCCGGTAGCCGTTCCCGGTAAGACTGGGGCATGACCGACGCAGCACAGGACCCCGGCAGCGGCGAGAGCGTCTCCACGGTGATCGTCGCCGCCGCGGCCAACCTCGGGATCGCCCTCGCCAAGGCGGTCGCCGGCGTCATCAGCGGCTCCAGCGCGATGCTGTCGGAGGCCGCCCACTCCGTCGCCGACACCGTCACCGAACTGCTGCTGCTCACCGCCCTCAAACGCAGCGAGAAACCGGCCGACGAGGACCACCCCCTCGGCTACGGCCCCGAGCGCTACATCTGGGCGCTCCTCGCCGCCGTCGCCACCTTCGTCGGCGGCGCGGTCTTCTCCATCTACGACGGCATCCACTCCCTGGTCGCGGGGGAGGAGCCCGGCGACCCGCTCGTGTCGTACATCGTGCTGGCCGTCGCGTTCTGCCTGGAGGGCTTCTCCCTGCGGACCGGACTGCGGCAGGCGCGCGGCGAGGCCGCCCGCGTCGACGCCCCCTTCCGGACTTACCTCCGGCGCACCCCCGACACGGCGGTCAAGGCCGTCGTCATGGAGGACTCGGCGGCGCTCGTCGGACTGGTGCTCGCCGCGGGCGGCCTGCTCGGCGGCCAGCTCACCGGATCGGGCGTCTTCGACGGCATCGCCTCGCTGCTCATCGGGCTCCTGCTGCTCTACGTCGCCTGGGTGCTCGGCCGTTCCAACGCCGAGCTGCTGATCGGACGGCCGCTGCCCAGGACCGTGCGCGAGCGGATCCGGGCGGAGCTGCTGGAGCTGGAGCACGTCGAGGCCGTACTGGAGCTGATCACGCTGGTGCAGGGGCCGCGCGAGGCGCTCGTCGCCGCCAAGGTCGACTTCCGGGACGCCTCGACCGCCGCCCAGATCGAGTGGGCCTGCGAACGGGCCGAGGACCGGATCCGTGAGGTGTTCCCCGTGGTGAGCCGGGTGTACCTGGACCCGACGCCGGGCTACGCGCAGCGGCGGTCCGAGGGGCTGAACCCCTGGCCGTGAACGGGCCACCGGGCCGCCCGGGGCGACGGTCGTCGTCCGGGGGCCGCTCGCGCGGAGCGTGCCCCCGGGGCGGTCGCCGGGCCGGGACCGCGGGCCGGGTCTCAGACCAGGCCCGCCGCACCGAGCAGGTAGGCCGTCATCGGGTCGTAGTGGCGCGGGCTGAGGACGTGGTCGTCGAGCGGCACCACGACCTGGAGCGTGCCCTCCGACTCGGCGAGGAAGAGCGCCGGGTCGTTGCTGTCGGCGTAGCCCACGGAGTCCACCCCGTGCTGCCCAGCGAAGCCGGCCCAGCCGTGGTCGGCCACGACCAGGTCGGGCAGCGGGCGGCCCTCCCGTTCCAGCGCGGTCAGGATCGCGCGCATCGGCTCGCCCGAATGGGTGTGCCACAGCGTGGCGCCGTGCTCCAGGACCGCCACGTCCGCGAACTGCATGACGTAGCCCTCGTCCGTCTGGAGCCCGTCGGGGATCACCACGATCTCGCAGCCGGCGGCGCGCAGGGCGGCGGCGGTGGCCCGGTGCACGTCCAGCAGCCCGCCGGGGTGACCGGTCGCGAACAGCACCCGCTGCCGGTCCTCGGCCGCCTTCCGCAGCCGGGCCGCGAGCCGGTCCAGCGCGTCCACGGTCAGCTCGGGGTCGATGGTGTCCTGGCCGTAGCGGTACTCCGGGTCGTCGTTCACCCCGACCCGCTCCGCCATCACCGCGAGCACGTCCTGCTCGTCGTTCCAGCGGTCGCCGAGTTCCAGACCGAGCCACCAGTTGCGCTCGCCGTTCGCCAGCTTGCGGTAGTGGGAGAGGTTGTTCTCGCGGGGCGTGGCGACATCGCCCGCGATACGGGTCTTCACGAGATGGTCGACGAGTTCGGCGCGGCTGGGCGTCCCGGGTATCGGCATAGCACCATTGTGCCGGTGCGCCCGGGCCCGGGGCGCGGCCGTCCCGGTCGCTGGGACGTGCGTCACTCGGTCCCGCGACGCCCCGTGCCGGTCCCGGCGTCGCGCGGTCAGTTCTCCCGGAGCGCGAACCACAACTCCATGCGTACGTCGGGGTCGTCGAGGTCCGTGTCCAGCAACGCGGCGCAGCGGGAGATGCGTTGGCGGACGGTGTTGCGGTGGACCGAGAGCGCCACCGCCGTGCGGTCCCAACTGCCGTGCAGGGAGAGCCAGGTGCGCAGGGTCTCGGTCAGGGCGGGTGTCCCGGCGACGGGGGCGAGCAGGGCGTGGGCGTGGGCCTCGGCGTCCGCCGGGGGGACGAGGTCGGCGAGCGCGGGGCGGTCGCCGTGCCGGACCAGGGCCGCCCGGGTGGCGCGGGCGCGGGCCAGGGCGCGGGCCGCCTGGGTGTCGGCGGCGGCCAAGTCGTGCGGGTCCGCGGGAGCGCTCACCCCGCAGGTCCAGCCCGGCTGCGCGGCGGGAACACGGTCGCCGGGGACCAGGACGCGGACGACCTCGCCGTCCGCGTCCACCATCGCGGAGCCCAGGGCCGCAGCCAGCGCGGACACGGCGACGGAGCCGGGCGCGGGGCCGTCCCCGGTGGGGCGCGCGTGCACCACCGTCCACCGTTCGCCGCCGAGCAGCGGCGCCACCGCCTCGGGCGACGCTCCGAGCAGCAGCCGCACCAGGGCGGCCGCGTGCGCGGCTCCCGAGGCGCTCCGGTGCTCCCCGGTGAGGAGGGAGAGCAGCACGGACGCGACGGAGGCGATCGTGTGGTCGCCGGGGTCGCGGCGCGGGGCGGCGACCCCGAGGACGAAGCCCTGTCCGCTGCCGAGGGCGTAGGCGGTCAGATGGACACCGCCCACGGTGTCGGTGGCCGAGGCGGGGGCGGGCCCCTGGGCCTCACGGGGCCGCACGACCCAGGCGAGCTCGGCGAGCACGGCCTCGGGGGTGGCCGGCGCGGCGGGGGTGTGGGGGTCTGTGCGCGGTGGGCCGGCCGGGGTGTGGGGGGTCGTCCGCGGCGGCCCGGCCGGTGTGCGGGGGGCAGTGCGTGGTGGGCCGGCCGGGGTGTGGGGGTCCGTCCGCGGTGGGCCGGCCGGGGTGCGGCGGGCGGAGGTCTCCGCGGTTCCCGGAGCCGCGGGGGTCTCCCTTCCCGCCCCGGTTCCCGGAGTCGCCGGGGTCCCTGCTCCCGTCCCGGTTCCCGGAGGCGTCGGGGTCTCTGCTCCCGTCCCGGTTCCCGGAGCCGCCGGGGCCTCCACTCCCGTCCCGGTTCCCGGAGTCGCGGGGGTCCCTGCTCCCGTCCCGGTTCCCGGACTCGCAAGGGTGTCCGGGGCCGGGCGGGTCCCGGGTGCCGGGGTGGCGGGCCGGTCCGCCCCGCGCGGTGGTTCCGGCGGGGCCGGGAGGCGGCCCGCGTGGGCCAGTTCCGTGCCCTCGGGGCCGTACAGAGCGGCCCAGCCGTTCACCCGGCGGGCCAGCTGCCGCAGGACCGCCGGGACCGGATCGGGGCGGGCGGCGGCCGCGGCCAGGCTCTGCTGGGCCTCGGTCACCCGGCGCAGCTCGGCGAGCCGCGCCTGGGCCATGAGCTGCCACACCGCGCGGGCGACCCCGGAGAACGTCGTCCGGGGCGGGACCTCCAGGAGCGGCAGCCCGTGGGTGTCGCAGGCCGCGACGAGGGAGGGCGGGACCGTGTCGTGGACCGGCGCCAGACCGAATCCCAGGGCCGCGCCGCCCGCCGCGACGATCCGGGAGACATAGCCGTCGAAGTAGCCGGCCGGGCCGTCGGCGCGGTCGGCCGCGTCGGGCACGTGGACCCCGGCGGTGAGCAGCAGCTCGCCGCCCAGCAGATACGGGTAGGGGTCGGCCATCTCCGAGGTGTGGGCCCAGTGGATCACCGTGTCGGGCCGCCCGGGCCCGCCGATCAGCCGCAGCCCCAGGTCCTCGCGGGCCAGCAGCGCCGACAGCGGCACCGGCGGGGTCGGCGGCACGGCGGGGGCCGACACGGCGGGGGCCGGCGGCACGGCGGGCGCGGACGCGGCGGGGGCGGACGGTGACGGTGAGTCCGGCATGGTGGACGGTTCCTCCATCCCGTACGGATCGAATGGATGAAACGTACACTTCGCAGCCGCTTTCCGGCCACCTAGTGTCGGTCCCGACCGGCAGCCACGGGTACGGGCGGATGTCCCCGCGATCAGTTGCCGGTTGGTCCCCCACATCCCCGCACGACACGCCACCGAACGCCTGAGGAGACCCATGGCCGTCGACTACACAGTGATCGTCGTCTATCTGGCCGGCATGCTGGCCATGGGCTGGTGGGGCATGCGCCGCGCCAAGTCCAAGAGCGACTTCCTCGTCGCGGGGCGCCGGCTCGGACCCGTCATGTACTCCGGCACCATGGCCGCGATCGTCCTCGGCGGCGCGTCCACCATCGGCGGGGTCGGACTCGGCTACCAGTACGGCCTCTCGGGCGCCTGGATGGTCTTCACCATCGGCCTCGGCCTGCTGGCCCTGTCCGTCTTCTTCTCCGCCCGCATCGCGCGCCTCAAGGTCTACACCGTCTCCGAGATGCTCGACCTGCGCTACGGCGGCCGGGCCGGTGTCATCTCCGGTGTCGTCATGTGGGCGTACACCCTGATGCTCGCGGTCACCTCGACCATCGCCTACGCCACGATCTTCGACGTCCTCTTCGACATGAACCGGACGCTCGCGATCATCCTCGGCGGCTCGATCGTCGTCGCCTACTCGACGCTCGGCGGCATGTGGTCGATCACGCTCACCGACATGGTGCAGTTCGTCGTCAAGACGATCGGCGTCCTGCTCCTGCTGCTGCCCATCGCGGTGGTCAAGGCGGGCGGCTTCTCCGCGATGAAGGCCAAGCTGCCCACCGAGTACTTCGACCCGCTGGGCATCGGCGGCGAGACGATCTTCACCTACGTCCTGATCTACACGTTCGGCATGCTGATCGGACAGGACATCTGGCAGCGCGTGTTCACCGCGCGCGACGACCGCACCGCCAAGTGGGGCGGCACCGTAGCCGGCACCTACTGCCTCGTGTACGCCCTCGCCGGCGCCGTCATCGGCACCGCCGCCAAGGTCATGTACCCGAAGCTGCCCAGCGCCGACACCGCCTTCGCCACCATCGTCAAGGACGAACTCCCGGTCGGCGTCCGCGGACTGGTGCTCGCCGCGGCTCTCGCCGCCGTGATGTCCACCTCCTCCGGCGCCCTGATCGCCTGCGCCACCGTCGCCAACAACGACATCTGGTCGCGGCTGCGCGGAGCCGTCGGCCGCGACGCGGGAGAGGACCACGACGAGGTCAAGGGCAACCGCGCCTTCATCCTGATCATGGGCATCGTGGTGATCTGCACGGCGATCGCGCTCAACAACGTCGTCGAGGCGCTGACCGTCGCGTACAACCTGCTCGTCGGCGGCCTGCTCGTGCCGATCCTCGGCGGACTGCTGTGGAAGCGCGGCACGGTCCACGGCGCGCTCGCCTCCGTCGTCGTCGGCGGTGTCGCGGTCATCGGCCTGATGGCGACCTACGGCATCCTCGCCAACGAGCCCGTCTACTACGGGCTCCTCCTGTCCCTGGCCGCGTACGTGATCGTCTCGCTGGCCACGCCGGCGACCGACGCGGCGGTACTGGCCACCTGGCGGGAGCGGCTCGCGGGCCGTGACGCCGAACCCCTGTCCGAACCGGTCCCGGTTCACCAGTAGAGTCGTGTTACTTGTACTTAGTTGTACATACGCGACGAAGCGTAGGAAAGAAGGCAACCCCCCATGAGCAGCAACGAGACGCCCCGCGGCCCCGTCGACTCGTCCCGCGTCCCGCGGTACGCGGGCCCCGCGACCTTCGCCCGGCTGCCCCGCCTCGACGAGGTCGGCACCGCCGATGTCGCCGTCGTCGGCGTGCCGTTCGACTCCGGCGTCTCGTACCGGCCGGGCGCCCGCTTCGGCGGCAACGCGATCCGCGAGGCGTCCCGGCTGCTGCGCCCCTACAACCCGGCGCAGGACGCCTCCCCGTTCGCCCTCGCGCAGGTCGCGGACGCCGGTGACATCGCGGCCAACCCGTTCAACATCAACGAGGCCGTCGAGACGGTGGAGGCCGCCGCCGACGAACTGCTCGGCACCGGCGCCCGCCTGATGACCCTCGGCGGCGACCACACCATCGCGCTGCCCCTGCTGCGCTCGGTCGCCAAGAAGCACGGCCCGGTCGCGCTGCTCCACTTCGACGCGCACCTCGACACCTGGGACACCTACTTCGGCGCCGAGTACACCCACGGCACCCCGTTCCGCCGCGCCGTCGAGGAGGGCATCCTCGACACCTCGGCGCTCTCCCACGTCGGCACCCGCGGCCCGCTGTACGGCAAGCAGGACCTCACCGACGACGAGAAGATGGGCTTCGGCATCGTCACCTCGGCGGACATCTACCGCCGTGGCGCCGACGAGGTCGCCGACCAGCTGCGCCAGCGCATCGGCGACCGCCCGCTCTACATCTCCATCGACATCGACTGCCTCGACCCGGCGCACGCGCCCGGCACCGGCACCCCGGAGGCGGGCGGCATGACCTCCCGCGAACTCCTGGAGATCCTGCGCGGACTGTCCTCCTGCAACCTGGTCTCCGCCGACGTCGTCGAGGTCGCCCCGGCCTACGACCACGCCGAGATCACCGCGGTGGCGGCGTCCCACACCGCGTACGAACTGACCACCATCATGTCCCGCCAGATCGCGGAGGCCCGAAGCAAGTGACCCACGACCACGACCTGGTTCTCCGCCCGACGGCGGCACAGACGGAGGCCGCGCTCAACCCGCCCCCCGGCCGCAACGGCGGAGACCTGGTCGTGGAGACCCTCTCCGGTCTCGGCGCCACGACCGTCTTCGGACTGCCGGGCCAGCACGCGCTCGGCATGTTCGACGCCCTGCGCCGCTCCTCGCTCCGCTACATCGGCCTGCGCGTCGAGAACAACGCGGGATTCGCGGCGGACGCCTACGGCCGGATCACCGGTGAGGCGGCCCCGCTGCTGCTCTCCACCGGCCCCGGCGCCCTGACCTCCCTGGCCGCCCTCCAGGAGGCGCGGGCCGCCTCGGCGCCCGTGCTCGCCATCAGCAGCCAGATCCCGACCGCGGGACTCGGCGGCGGCCGGCACGGCTACCTCCACGAACTCCCCGACCAGCAGGCGTCGTTCCGGGGTGTCGTCAAGTCCGTCCACACGGTCCGTACGCAGTCGCAGATCCCCTCCGCCATCGCCGAGGCCTGGGAGTCGGCGCTGACCGCCCCGCACGGGCCGGTCTGGGTGGAGATCCCGCAGGACGTCCTGCTCGCGGAGACCCGTCTGCCGCAGGTCACGGCGATGGACGCGACCCCCGAGGACATCGTCCCGCGCCCCGAACTGACCGCGCTGGCCGCCCACTTGCTGTCCTCCGCGGCCCGTCCCGCGATCATCGCGGGCGGCGGGGTCGTCCGGGCGGACGCGTCCGGCAAGCTGAGGGCGCTCGCGGAGCGGCTGAACGCTCCGGTCGTCACCACCTTCGGCGGCAAGGGCGCCTTCCCCTGGACCCACCCGCTCTCGCTCCAGTCCTGGCTGGAGGACCGGCACACCACGGACTTCCTGGAGGACGCCGACGTCCTGCTGGTCGTCGGCTCCGGACTCGGCGAACTGTCCTCGAACTACCACACGTTCAAGCCCCGCGGCCGGGTGATCCAGATCGAGGCCGACCTCGGCAAGCTGGAGTCCAACCACCCGGCGCTCGGCATCCACGCGGACGCGCGCCTCGCGCTGTCCGCGCTCCTGGAGACGGTGGAGGAACGCCCCGACCCGTCGGCGGAGGAACGCGTGAGCACCCTTCTCGCGAAGGTGGCGGAGCGCATCGCCGGCCAGGAACTCACCCTGGAACAGGACGTGCTGGCGTCCGTGCGCCGGGCCCTGCCGGCCACCTCGCCGTCCTTCTGGGACATGACGATCCTGGCGTACTGGGCGTGGTCGGCCTTCGACCCGCGCGGCACGAACACCATGCACTCCGCGCAGGGCGCGGGCGGCCTCGGCTACGGCTTCCCCGCGGCACTCGGCGCGGCGGCGGCCGACCCCACCCGCCCGGTTCTCGCGGTGTCCGGCGACGGAGGCGCGCTGTACTCCATCGCCGAGCTGGCCACGGCCAAGCAGTGCGGTCTCCCGGTCACCTGGCTCATCGTCGACGACGGCGGTTACGGCATCCTGCGCGAGTACATGACCGGCGCCTTCGGCCAGGCCACGGCGACCGAGCTGTCCCGCCCCGACTACGTGGCGCTGGCCGAGTCCTTCGGCGTCCCGGCGGTCCGCACGACCCCCGGGACGCTGGAGAAGGACCTCGCCGAGGCCCTGGCCACGCCGGGCCCCTCGGTGGTCGTCCTCCCGGCCCTGCTGCGCATGTTCGCGCCGACGCACCTGGACTGAGGGCGCACCCACGCGGACTGGTGGCCGGACCGGCTACCAGATCGCGTCGACCCACTCCGGGTGGTCGATGAACGGGTTGCGGTTGTGCTGGTAGCTGTCGTAGATGACCTGGTTGCGCTTCTCCTCGAAGGCGCTCGGCGGGTCCTCGTCGTTCCACTCCTTGAGCACGGACAGCTTGCCGATGTACGGGGCGCTGCCGTTGTTGACCTTCTCGTCGGGCTCCAGGTCGGCGAAGCCGTCGCCGCCGTCGTAACGGACCGCCATGTAGAGGATCATGCGGGCGACGTCGCCCTTGTCGGCGTCGCGCGGCTCGAAGGAGTCCGAGTCGACCTTGCTGCCGCCGCCGTTGGTGACCGCGCTGCCGCCGTTGTCGAAGTCCAGGTTGCCCCGGATGCTGTTGACCTGCACGTCCGCCGGACGCAGGTGGTGCAGGTCGGTGCCGGGACCCGTCACCTCGCCGAAGTCGCCGTGGGACTTGGCCCAGACGTGCTCGCGGTTCCAGTCGCCGACGTCGCCGCCGTTGAGGGACTTGGCGCGCGAGACGCCGCTGTACAGCAGGATCACGTTGTTGCTGTTGTTCGGGTCCTGGTCGGTGACCATCAGCGCGTTCCAGACCGCGGAGTACGAGATCTTGGTCTGGCTGCTGATGATGGTGTGCAGCGAGGACTTCAGGCTCGTGCCGGTCTTGCCGATCGCGTTCTTGTAGTACGTGCTGTCGTACGCGGTCGTGGTCGCGCTCGCGGGGGTCGCGGTCACCGTCGGCAGGGTGAGGCCGACGAGGACCGCGGAGGTGCTCAGCGCCAGGGTCTTCCAGCGGCGTATGTGCGTGGCGGGCATCGTGGGGGTGTCCGTTCTACGCGGGTTGAATGGAGCGGGTAATCGGGAGAGTGACATGGACATGAGGTTCGGAGGGTTAAGGGGACGTGGCGGTTCTGTGTCGGGATTCAACAACTTGGATGTTCCGTACGGGAGATGACGGAACGGACAGGGCCCCCGACCGGTGGGGTCGGGGGCCGTCGGTAGGGGCGTTCCGGGGGTGCGGTCAGCCCAGGTCGGAGGGGTCGAGCCGGTACAGCGCCGAGGACTGGGCGCCGTTCCGCGCGGAGGACCCGGACCCGGTGGCCGATCCGGACGCCGAAGTGGAGCCGGACGACGCCGACTTGTCGTACGCGCTCTGCTTCACCGCCGTGCCGTGCTTCTCGACCCAGGAGGTGATCCGTGCGTCGAGCGTGTTGTTCCCGCCCATGCCGCCGCCCATCCCGCCGCCTGTCTGGATGTAGTGCAACTCGCCCTTGCGCACGAGCTCCTTGAGCTTGGCGAGCGTCATCGCCTTGTCGGAGCCGGTGAACCCGAACATGGAGATGACGGGCTTGCCCGTGCTCACGATCAGCTGGGCCGCGCTCTGTGAATTGGACACCGCCAGAAGCCACTTGGCGCCGTCCTGGTGCTTCTCCAGATAGGAGACCAGGGCGCTGCTGGTGGTGCCGCCCGGACCGCCTCCGCCGAAGCCGCCTCCGCCGAAGCCGCCCGCGCCGCCCGGCCGGTCGCCCGTACCGCCCCGGGGCAGTTCGCCGTTGCCGCCGGGTGCCTGGCCGCCGGGGAACTCCCCGTTCGCGCCGCCCGGTTCGCCTCCGGGGAGGTCCCCCTCGGGCGCCTGGCCGTTGCCGCCGGGTGCCTGGCCGCCGGGGAAGCCGTCGGCCCCAGCGCCCGCCTCGGCGCCGGGACCGCCCTGTCCGGTGCCGCCGGGGAAGCCGCCACGGCCGCCGCCGGGGCCGCCTCCGAAGCCGCCGCCGGTGGTCGGTCCCGCGGTCGGGTTGCTGCCGCCCATGCCACCGCCGCCCCCGGCGGACGCGGGCTCGGCGACCGCGTACGCCGCCGGACCGGCGAGCGCCGCGACGACCGCCGCGGCCACGGACGCGGTGAACAGCCGGGCGCGGCCGCCGGAGCGGAAGACGAACAGGCCCGTCACGGCGAGCGCCATGAGCACCGCGACGGCGGGCCACAGCCAGCCGTTCCAGTCGGCGGCCCGGCGCAGCAGCACGACCGCCCAGACCGCGGTGACCGCGAGCCCGGCGGGCAGCACCCATGCCCAGCGGGCGTCCCCGCCGCGGAAGGCGCGCAGCAGCAGGACACCGCCCGCGCCGGTCAGCGCCGCGATCCCGGGGGCCAGCGCGGTCGTGTAGTAGGGGTGCATGGTGCCCTCGGCCATGCTGAACGTCAGACAGTGCAGGACGGTCCAGCCGCCCCAGAGCAGCAGCGCGGCACGCGTCGGGTCGGTGCGCGGCGCGCGTCCGCACAGCACCAGGCCGCCCACGAACGCGATGCCGGCGAAGGGCAGCAGCCAGGAGATCTGGCCACCGAGGATGTCGTTGAACATCCGGCCGAGGCCCGCGGTCCCGGAGAAGCCGCCACCGCCCATGCCGCCCCCGCCACCGTTGCCCTCGCCGCCCAGCACCCGGCCCAGGCCGTTGTAGCCCATGATCAGGTCCCAGGCCGAGCCGTCCGTGGAGCCGCCGATGTAGGGGCGGTCGGCGGCCGGTACGAGGGAGACGGCGGCCGCCCACCACAGGCTCGCGACGGCCAGCGTCACGGCGGCCAGCAGCAGATCGCGGACCTTCCTCGCCCAGCCGAGCCGGGAGGCGTACAGGTACACGGCGAAGACGGCCGGCAGCGCGATGTACCCCTGGAGCATCTTGGTGTTGAACGCGAGCCCGAAGCACACCGCGGAGCCGAGCAGCGGGAGCAGCCGGCCCTCGCGCGTGGCCCGCAGGCCCAGCGCCGCGCCCGCGACCATCAGCAGGACGAGCGTGGTGTCCGGGTTGTTGTCGCGGTCGATCGCCACCGTGATCGGCGTGAGGGCGAGGACCAGCGCGGCGACGGCGGCGGCCGCGTGACCGAAGTACCGCTTCACGCTCGCGTGCAGGATCCCGATCGTGCCCAGCGCGGCGGCGACCATCGGCGCCATCATCTGCCAGGTGCCGAAGCCGAACACCCGGCAGGACAGGCTCATGATCATGAGCGCGAACGGCGGCTTGTCGACGGTGATGAAGTTGCCCGCGTCGAGCGAGCCGAAGAACCAGGCCTTCCAGCTCCGGGTGCCGCTGAGCACCGCGGCGCTGTAGAAGCTGTTGAGGTCGGAGGCCTTCAGGTTCCAGGAGTACAGGACCGCGGCCAGGACGAGGATCGCGAGCAGTGCCGGAAGCGACCAGCGGGGGGTGGCCGGCGCCCGGTCCTCGGACCCCGCCGGCAGCGCGGCCGGCGGCGGGGTCGGGGGAGTCGTGGGGGCGTCGGGCGATGGGTCAGTGGCAGACGTCACGGTCGCACCCTGCCGCGCGCCGATGGGCGCGGACTGTGGCCCGCCTGGGGGTGAGCTGTGCGTTCGGGTTCCGTGCCCGAACCCCAGTACCCAGAACATCCGTACAACTTTCGTACGCCGTGGTGAGTCATTCGATGCGAGCGCGCCCCTGGCGCGCTCCGTATCGCTTCAAGGGGATGGGAAGCCTCCATGACTCACCGGATATCCCGGGCTGCCCGTGTGCTCGCGACGAGCCTCGGCGCAGCGGTGATCGTGCCGATCGCGATCGCCGCGGCCCCGGCCGGCGCCGCGCCGGCGCCGACGGTCAGCTGTACGTCGAGCAAGGCCGGTCTCGCCGCCAAGCTGAAGACGGACATCACCGCGGCGCTCGCCAACCGCAGGGGCACCGTCGCGATCGGCCTCTACGACCGTTCGACCAACACCACCTGCACGCTGCGCGCCACCACCTCGTTCGACTCGGCCAGCACGGTGAAGGTGACCGTCCTCGCCACGCTGCTGTGGGACGCGAAGAAGCACAACCGCTATCTGACGAGCACCGAGACCTCGCTCGCCACCAAGATGATCACCCAGTCGGACAACGCCTCGACCACCAAGCTCTGGAACCAGCTCGGTCTGACGAAGATCAAGGGTTTCCTGGCCGCGGCGGGGATGACGAAGACCACGCCGGGCACCGGCGGCTACTGGGGTCTGACGCAGATCAACGTCACCGACGAGCAGAAGCTGCTCAAGCTCGTCACGGCCAAGAACACGGTGCTGAGCGACAGCTCGCGCGCCTACATCCTCAAGCTCATGGGCCAGGTGATCTCCTCGCAGCGCTGGGGGACGCCGGCCGGGGCGCCCTCGACGGTCGCCGTGCACGTCAAGAACGGCTGGCTCTCGCGCTCCTCGAACGCGTGGCGGGTGCACAGCCTCGGCACCTTCAACGGCGGCGGGCACGACTACATGATGTCGGTGCTGACCGTCGGGAGCAGCACCATGGACTACGGCGTCGCCACCATCCAGGGGGTCGCCAAGGTGATCCACAAGGACCTCGTGCCGACCGCCACCGTCGCCCAGCGGTTCACGCCGACCTCGAAGCCGGCGGAGGCCTTCCCGGCCGTTCCGGCGAGCTGACCGGGACCCTTCTCCCGCGTCGCGACGCCCGCGCTCTTCCGTCCGCCCCCCCCGCCCCCCGGCCGGGCGGGCGGGCCCCAGTGGGGGGGT
>NZ_JBHXDQ010000063.1:48288-55423 GCF_042725875.1 Streptomyces sp. NPDC127038
TCTATTACAGTTGCTTTGGCGGTGGGCTGCTACTTGTGGTTATCCCCCCCGGTTGCGGCCGCCCCCCCCGCCCCCGGGGGGGGGGGGGGGGACCGCTGTGGTGGGGGCGGGGACACGAATTGTTGCGGAGGGATGAAATCCGCTTCTCTCGGTGTTGGAGCCTTCCGGCGGAGTGAGATCTACGGAAGGTGCCGGAGTGGCGACGGAACGGGGATGGGCGCGGCGACTCGCCGGGTACGCCTGGCGGTACCCGAAGGACGTGGTGCTCGCGCTCGGCTCCTCGCTGGGCGGCATGGCCCTGATGGCGGTGGTGCCGCTGATCACCAAGGTGATCATCGACGACGTCATCGGCGACCACAGCCGGGGCATGGCCCCCTGGGCGGGCGCGCTGCTCGGCGCCGCCGTCCTCGTCTACGCCCTCACCTTCGTCCGCCGCTACTACGGCGGCCGGCTCGCCCTCGACGTCCAGCACGACCTCCGTACCGACATGTACGGGACGATCACCCGGCTCGACGGGCGGCGCCAGGACGAGCTGTCCACCGGGCAGGTCGTGGGCCGCGCCACCAGCGACCTCCAGCTGATCCAGGGCCTGCTCTTCATGCTCCCGATGACCATCGGGAACGTCCTGCTCTTCCTGATCTCCCTCGCGATCATGGCCGCGCTGTCCCTGCCGCTCACCCTGGTCGCGCTGGCCGTCGCCCCCGCCCTGTGGTTCGTCGCCAAGCGCAGCCGCTCCCGGCTGCACCCCGCCACCTGGTACGCGCAGGCGCAGGCCGCCGCCGTGGCCGGTGTCGTCGACGGCGCCGTCAGCGGAGTGCGCGTGGTCAAGGGCTTCGGCCAGGAGGAGCAGGAGACCGGCAAACTGCGCGAGGTCGGACGGCGGCTCTTCGCCGGCCGGCTGCGCACCATCCGGCTCAACGCCCGGTACACCCCGGCCCTCCAGGCCGTGCCCGCCCTGGGCCAGGTCGCGATGCTCGCGCTCGGCGGCTGGCTCGCCGTGCGCGGCCAGATCACGCTGGGCACCTTCGTGGCCTTCTCCACCTACCTCGCGCAGCTCGTGGGACCGGTGCGGATGCTGGCCGTCGTGCTGACCGTCGGGCAGCAGGCCCGCGCGGGAGCCGAGCGCGTGCTGGAGCTCATCGACACCGAGCCGTCGATCAAGGACGGCACCAAGACCCTCCCGGCCGACGCGCCCGCCACCGTCGAGTTCGACGACGTGTCCTTCGGCTACACCGAGGACCGGCCCGTCCTCGACGGACTGAGCTTCGAGATCCGGCCCGGCGAGACCCTCGCCGTCGTCGGCTCCTCCGGCTCGGGCAAGTCGACGGTGTCGCTGCTGCTGCCCCGCTTCTACGACGTGACCCACGGCGCCGTCCTCATCGGCGGGCACGACGTCCGCGAGCTGACGACCGAGTCCCTGCGCGCCGCGATCGGACTCGTCCCCGAGGACTCCTTCCTCTTCTCCGACACCGTGCGCGCCAACATCGCCTACGGCCGGCCCGACGCCACCCAGGACGAGATAGAGACCGCCGCCCGCGCGGCCCAGGCGCACCGCTTCATCGCCGAGCTGCCCGGCGGCTACGACACCAAGGTCGGCGAGCACGGCCTCACCCTCTCCGGAGGCCAGCGCCAGCGCGTCGCCCTCGCCCGCGCCATCCTCACCGACCCGCGGCTGCTCGTCCTCGACGACGCCACCTCCGCCGTCGACGCCCAGGTCGAGCACGAGATCCACGAGGCGCTCGCCCAGGTCATGCGGGGCCGTACGACGCTGCTCATCGCCCACCGCCGCTCCACCCTGAACCTCGCCGACCGCATCGCCGTCCTGGACGGCGGACGGCTCGCCGACATCGGCACCCACGAGGAGCTCCAGGCCCGCTCCGCCCTCTACCGGCGGCTGCTCACCGACCCCGACGAGCTGGGCGGCGTCTCCCCGGGACACGTCCCGCCGGCCGCGCCGCGCGAGGACAGCACCGTACGGCAGGAGCTGGACGCCGAGTACGACGCCGAGCGCGGGGTGACACCGCACCTGTGGACCGGCGACCGCGAGCCCCGCGACAACGCGCTCGAAGGGATGCCCGCCACCCCCGGACTCCTCGCCCAGGTCGAGGCGCTGCCCCCGGCCACCGACGTCCCCGACGTCGACGAGGTCCGCGCGGTCACGCCCGAGGACTCCTACGGACTGCGCCGGCTGCTGCGCGGCTTCGGCGCCCCGCTGCTCGTCAGCCTCGCGCTGGTCGCCGTCGACGCCGTGATGACCCTGCTGCTGCCGATCCTCATCCGGCACGGCATCGACCAGGGCGTCACCCGGCTCGCGCTCGGCGCGGTCTGGGCCGCCGCCGCGCTCGCGCTGATCACCGTGCTCGTGCAGTGGGCCGCGCAGATCGGCGAGACCCGGATGACCGGCCGCACCGGCGAACGGGTCCTGTACGCGCTGCGCCTGAAGATCTTCGCGCAGCTCCAGCGCCTGGGACTCGACTACTACGAGCGCGAGCTCACCGGCCGGATCATGACCCGGATGACGACCGACGTCGACGCCCTGTCGACGTTCCTCCAGACCGGGCTCGTCACCGCGTTCGTCTCCGTCGTCACCTTCTTCGGCATCATGGCCGCCCTGCTGGTGATCGACGTACAGCTCGCGCTGGTCGTTTTCGTGACCCTGCCGCCGCTGGTCGTCGGCACGTTCTTCTTCCGCCGCGCGAGCGTGAAGGCGTACGAACTGGCCCGCGAGCGGGTGTCGGTCGTCAACGCCGACCTCCAGGAGTCGGTGTCCGGGCTGCGGATCCTCCAGGCGTTCCAGCGCGAGGAGGCCAGCGGGCGGCGCTTCGCCGAGGGCAGCGACAGCTACCGCAGGGCCCGTATCCGCGGCCAGTGGCTGATCTCCGTCTACTTCCCCTTCGTCCAGCTCCTGGCCTCGGGGGCCGCGGCCGCCGTCCTGGTCGTGGGTGCCCACCGGATCGACTCCGGCACCCTCACCACCGGCGCCCTGGTCGCCTACCTCCTCTACATCGACCTGTTCTTCGCCCCCGTGCAGCAGCTCTCGCAGGTCTTCGACGGCTACCAGCAGGCCACCGTCTCGCTCGGCCGCATCCAGGAACTGCTGCGCGAACCGGCCTCGACGCGGTCCGCCGCCGAGCCGCGGCGGGTCACGTCGCTGCGCGGCGAGATCGCCTTCGAGGACGTCGGCTTCGCGTACGGCGGCGCGGACGACGCCGAGGAGGCGCTCAGCGCCGTGTCGCTGCGCATCCCCGCCGGGCAGACGGTCGCCTTCGTCGGCGAGACCGGCGCGGGCAAGTCGACGCTGGTGAAGCTGGTCGCCCGGTTCTACGACCCGACGGCAGGGCGGGTGACGGTCGACGGCATGGACCTGCGCGACCTGGACATCACCTCCTACCGGCACCGCCTCGGTGTGGTCCCCCAGGAGGCCTACCTGTTCCAGGGGACCGTCCGCGACGCCATCGCCTATGGGCGTCCGGGCGCCGGCGACGCCGAGGTGGAGGCCGCCGCCCGCGCCGTCGGGGCGCACGACATGATCGCCACGCTGGACGGCGGCTACCTCCACGAGGTCGCCGAGCGCGGCCGCAACCTCTCCGCCGGCCAGCGCCAGCTGATCGCGCTGGCCCGCGCCGAACTGGTCGACCCCGACGTGCTGCTGCTCGACGAGGCGACGGCGGCGCTCGACCTGGCGACCGAGGCCCTGGTCAACCAGGCCACCGACCGGCTGGCGGGCCGCCGTACGACGCTGGTGGTCGCCCACCGGCTGACGACGGCCGCCCGCGCGGACCGGGTCGTCGTGATGGACCACGGCCAGGTCGCCGAGGACGGCACCCACGAGGAACTGCTCCGCCTCGACGGCCGCTACGCGGCGCTCTGGCGGACCTTCGTGGGTTCCCCGGAGCCCGAGGAGCCGGTCGGTTCGACGGCCTGAGCCGTCAGCTCCTCGGCTTGATGCCGGAGATCTTCTTCGTCGCCAGATCCGACTGCACCGTCAGATAGGTGTACGTCGGGTGCTGCGGGGAGCCCCAGGTCAGCCGGACCGTCGACCAGGTGTGCCCGGCGCCGCTGTCACCCGCCGTCACCCGCCAGGCGCTCGGCACGTCCTGGGCGCGCAGCACCCCGTCGGCGTGCTGCCGGTGCTCCCAGCCGGCCAGCTGGGTGCGCAGGGCCGGGGTCAGGTAGAAGGTCCGCAGCCGGGTGCTCAGGGTGCCGGAGCCCCCGTCGGTCACGGCGTCGATGTAGGAGCCGTAGAAGTCGGCCACGCGGTCGTAGGCCGGGCCGTTGCTGCCGCTGCGGGCGGGCGGCGCGGCGGTGGAACTGGCGACGGCGGGCACCGAGGCGCCCGCGGCGATCAGAAGGGCCGCGGCGATGAGCGCGCGACCGGTCGTGAGAGATGACTTGAGGCCGGACATGAGTAACCGCCTTTCGTTTCCTGCTCCGTTGGACCACGGAGAAACCGGCACGGTTGTGTCCGAAAAGGAAAAAACCTCGCACGGGTGACGCGGGCCCGGCCGCGGAAGTCGTAGCGGTACGCAACCGGCCGCCGCCTGTTCCGCGTCCGTACACCAGTACGCTGATTGCTGCGGGAGGGACGACAGTGGACAGTGGTGCGATACGCCGGCGCCTGGCGCTCGGCCTGGCCGTGCTGGCCGCGGCGGGACTGCTCGCCTTCACGGGGGCGGGCAGCGCCCAGGCGGCCCCGGCCTTCTGCTCCGGCCGCAAGGTCCGCACCCTGCCCTTCACGACCGGCTCCGTGCAGGTGTTCAAGCGCAGCGGCTACGTCTGCGCCGTGGCCTTCCCCGGCGCGCGGGGCGCGCGCGGGCGGATGTCCGTCAGCGTGCAGGCGCGCGGCGGACGGCCCGTGATGGACTCCGGGCACTTCGCGCACCACGCGGGCCCGGTGACCCTGTACGCGGGCCACCGCTGCGTGCGGATCAAGGCCTCGGTCGGCTCCGGATCGGTGAGTTCCGGCTGGATCCTGTGCTGAACCACGGCCCCGCTCCGGGCGCGAACGCGGGCCCGGAGCAGGGTCGTCGTGGCTGTGGCTAGTACCTGAGCCCGGAGCCGATCGGGTACAGCACCTGTGACGGGTCGTCCGCCCGCTGCACCGCCACCGGGAGACGACCGCGCGGGTGCACCCGGCCGGCGATCACCCGGGCGGCGGCGCGCACCTCGACGTCGGTCCAGGAGTACGAGGCCAGGAAGGCGCCGACCCCAGGGATCTGGGCGATGTCGTACGGGTTGCGGACGGCGACCGCGATCACCGGGACGCCCGTGGCGACCAGCCGTTCGACCAGGGTCTTCTGGGACCCGGTGGCCGTCAGGTTGTACGTCAGGACGACCACCGCGTCGGCGCCCGCCGGCGCGGTGACGGCCTTGTCGATCGTGGCGGCCGACGGCGCCGTCCCCGTGGACAGGGCCGTCGCCGTGAACCCGAGACCGGTCAGGGTGGCCGCGGCGACGGTGGTGGGCGGCCCGTCGGACAGCGACGGCGAGGCCGGGTCGGCGCCCACCACCAGCACCCTCGGGGTGCGCCGCCGGGAGAGCGGCAGCAGCTTCTCCTCGTTGACCAGCAGCGTGGTGGTCCGCTCGGCGATCCGGTCGGCCGCCCTGAGGTGTGCCGGGATGCCGACCACCCGGTCCACGTCCGTATCGGAGACGTACGGGTCGTTCAGCAGCCCGTGCTTCGCCTTCAGCCGCAGGATGCGCAGGATCGATTCGTCGAGCCGGGCCTCGGTCAGCTCGCCGCCGCGCACGGCGTTCAGCACCGCGTTCCACGCGACGCCCAGGTCCGGCGGGTTGAGGAGCTGGTCCACGCCGGCCTTGAGCGCGAGGACGGGGACGCGGTCGTCGCCGTACTTCGTCCGGACGCCCTCCATGCCGAGCGCGTCCGTCACCACGACTCCGTCGTAGCCCAGTTCGCCGCGCAGGATGCCGGTGACGATCGGGTGGGAGAGCGTGGCGGGGTCGCCGGCGGGGTCGAGCGCCGGGACCATGATGTGCGCGGTCATGATCGAGTCGATCCCGGCGCGGATCGCCGCCCGGAAGGGCACGGCGTCGAGTTCCGACCACAGTTCGCGGCTGTGGGTGATGACCGGGAAGCCGAAGTGGCTGTCCACGGCGGTGTCGCCGTGGCCGGGGAAGTGCTTGGCCGTGGCCGCGACCCCCGAGCCCTGATAGCCCTTCACCTCGGCCGCCACCAGGCCCGCCACCGCGTCCGGATCGGCGCCGAAGGAGCGGACGCCGATCACCGGGTTGGCCGGGTTGACGTTCACGTCGGCGTCGGGGGAGTAGTCCTGGCTGATGCCGATCGCGCGCAGTTCCGCGCCGCTGATCCGGCCCACCGTCCGGGCGTCGGCCCGTGAACCGCCCGCGCTCAGCGCCATCGCGCCCGGGAACAGCGTCGCGGGCTTGCCCACCCTGGCCACTATGCCGTGTTCCTGGTCGGTGGAGATCAGCAGCGGGAGCCCGCGCGGCTGGTCGAGCGCGGCCCGCTGGATCCCGTTCGACAGGGCGGCGATCTGGTGCGGATCACGGGTGTTGTGGGCCCAGGCGAAGTAGATGATCCCGCCGACGCGGTACTTGGCGATCAGCTCGGCGGCCGTGCGGACGCCGATCTCGCTGAGGTTGGCGTCGATGTCGGCCTGGTCGGGCGCGGTGGCCGAATGGCCGTACACCCGCATGACGAAGACCTGCCCGACCTTCTCCTCCAGGGTCATACGGGAGATCAGGGCGCGCAGGGCCCTGTCGTCGCGCGGGTGGGTGCCGGCTCCGGCCGCCTGCGCGCGGGGGGCGGCGGCCAGCGTGGCGGCGACGCCCGCCGTGGCGGCGAGGACCGTACGCCGGGAGGGCGCTGACGGTCTGTCCGGCTCGGCCGGGCCGGTCGGTCGTGCGGTGCTTCCCGTGCTGGAGTCGCGCACAAGCGCTCCTTCCCTCGTGAAGGAAACTTCCGAGGAATCACGATTATCCGGGAAGTTTCTTCCAGTCAAGGGTGTGCACAGTATCGGGAAAGGGGCCGTCACCGGGGAGGTTGGAGGGGGCGCGCCGGTCGCGGTTCCGGATCCGGTGGGTGGGTGGGTCGGGGCCGTGCCGGCTGGTGATACCCAGCGCGTTTGGGTGGGATCGTTAGACGGTAGGGGCA
>NZ_JBHXDQ010000064.1:0-43872 GCF_042725875.1 Streptomyces sp. NPDC127038
TCGATGTACCGGCACGGCCCCGACGGCCCGGATCCCGACTGCGGGTGCGTCGTGGCGTGCGTGAGTTTCAGCCCCTCCGGCGTTTGAGGAGCGGGGGTCCGGGGGCGGAGCCCCCGGGTACGGGTCGGGTAGGGGCGGAGGGGGCGAAAAAACCTCGCCCGGCGCTACCCGCCACCCACCCCCGGTGGATATTCGGCCCCGGTGGATCCGGCCCCGGCGTCAACCGATGTGAAGACGAACGGCCCCGTCGACGGCGACCTCGACCCGGACCTCGGTCAGATCACGGACGACCACGTCCGGCCCGTGGAACCCCGCACGGGGGCCCACCCCGACGACCCGCATCCCCGCGGCGCGCCCCGCAGCGATCCCCGCCCCGGAGTCCTCGAACACGACACAGTCCTCGGGCGCGACCCCCAGCTCGGCCGCCCCCTTCAGAAACCCCTCGGGATCGGGCTTGCTCGCACCGACGGACTCGGCGGTGATCCGCACATCGGGAAGCCCCAGCCCCGCGGCGGCCATCCGCCCGCTGGACAGCGCCACGTCCGCCGAGGTGACCAGCGCGTGCGGCACCGTGGCGAGAGAGGCGAGAAACTCGGGCGCCCCCGGGATCGCGACGACGCCGTCCATGTCGGCGGTCTCCTCGGCGAGCATCCGCGCGTTGTCCGCGTGGTTCTGCTCCATGGGACGGTCCGGCAGCAGCAGGGCCATCGACGCGTAGCCCTGCCTGCCGTGGACGACCTTCATGACCTCGTCCCCGTCCAGCCCGTGCCGGTCGGCCCAGCCGCGCCAGCAGCGCTCGACGACGACGTCCGAGTTGACGAGGGTCCCGTCCATGTCGAGCAGGAGGGCGCGGGCGGTCAGAACGGTGGTGGCCGTGGTCATCGGCATGCTCCAAAACGCAGACTGGGGGACGCATACACCCCGGGAAAACAAGGAGGCCCCCGCCCGCCGGTCAGGGAGGTGCGGACGGGAACCACTTTGTTCCTACAACATACAAAACATTCGCCCCCAGCGCCACCGGACCCGAGAGACCGGAACACGATCAGACCCCGACCCCTCGGCACCCCGGCCCTGCAACAGCCTTCTTTCGCCCCCTCCGCCCCTACCCAACCCGTACCGGGGGCGCCGCCCCAGCCCCCCGCTCCTCAAACGCCGGAGGGGCTGAAACTTCCCCCGGCCGGGGCTGAAAGGTGACCGGTCGAGGCTGAACCTTTCCCGCCCGGGTGAAATGCGACCGGGAACGGCTGAAGCTTTCGCCGGCCGGGGCTGAATCTGGCACGCACCCAAGCCACGGCCCTCCCGCAGTCGGCCGCGCGCCGTCGGGGCCGTGCCGGTACATCGATGGCCGTCGCCACCGACGGTCACACCTCACCCAACGGCGACGGCCTGATGCACCGGCACGGCCCCGACCCACCCACCGGACCGAAGCCGAAGCCGAAGCCGAAGCCGAAGCCGCGGCGCCGACCCCGACGAGGGCCAGGACACACCCCCGACTCAGCCCGCCACAGCCTCGTACAGGCTCCAGACCCCCAGCCCCGTCATCAGCACGGCCGCCACCTTGGTGATCAGCGACAGCGGCACCCGCTTCATCAGCGCCTTGCCGCCCACGATCCCGAGCCCCGCCACGGCCCAAAGACCCAGCACCGCACCGAGACCCACCGACAGCGGATCGTCGTAGCGCGCGGCGAGGTTCGCCGTCATGATCTGCGTGAGGTCACCGAACTCGGCGACGAGGATGAGCATGAACCCGGCCCCGGAGACCTTCCAGAAGGTCTGGTTCTCCGGCTTGCGGATCTCCTCCTCGTCCTCGTCCTTCTTCATCAGCAGCACCGCCGCACCACCGATGAACAGCACACCGGTGACGGCGTGCACGATCTGCTGCGGCAGCAGGGTCAGCACGCTGCCCGCCGCGACGGCGAGCACCACATGGAGGGCGAAGGCGGCGGCGACGCCGACGAAGACGTACGAGGCGCGGTAGCGCGTGCCGAGGACGAGGCCGGCGAGCGCGGTCTTGTCCGGCAGCTCGGCAAGGAAGACGACACCGAAGACGAGCGCCATCACGCTGAAGCTGATCAAAATCCCTCAATCGGTCGGGCTGCCCCACCGAGAGTGTTGCGACTGCGCGTGCTGTGACTGCGCGACACCTCGGCACGGCAGCACACGGCGACACCCGCACCTGGAGGTACGGGCAGAAGCACCCACACCGGAAGCCCGGCAGGGCACGTGCACTGCTTGCCGAAGGTCTCGCTGGCCGGCCTCGTGACCGAGGTCTGCCTCCGGGCGCCGGCTCAGACGAGCTGAGCAGTATGTCGACGGTCCGGCGAAGAGCTACTCCCCTTCTGCGCCGTCCATAGTACGCGACCCGCCAGGCGGCCCCCAGGGCCGAAGGTCCCACCGGCCCGCGAGCCCGCCGGGCCACCGACCGAGCCCCCGCCGGGCCACCCACCGAACCGGGAAAGTTTCGTCATGAACCTTGTCATGTCATGAACGCGTCACTATTTTCTAACCGCGCACTTACCTCACGGCTACACGACGCCGCGAGCATTCGTTCGCCCGCACTCCAACACCCCCACACCACAAGGGAGTTCGCATGCCCAAGGTCTACGCGCGTCGACGGCTGAGCATACTCGCGGCCGTCACGGGTCTGATAGCCATGGCCGGCGTTTTCAACGGCCCGACCGCCTCCGCCGCCCTCCCCACCCCGGTCAGCGCGGCCACCGCCCGCACCTATCTCGCGTCCCTCACCGTCGCGACCGAGAACCGCACCGGCTACGCCCGCGACCTGTTCCCGACCTGGATCACCATCAGCGGGACCTGCAACACCCGCGAGTACATCCTCAAGCGTGACGGCTCCAACGTGACCACCGACTCCGCGTGCGTGGCCACCAGCGGCAGCTGGTACTCCGTCTACGACGGCGCCACCTGGACCGCCGCCTCCGACGTCGACATCGACCACCTCGTACCGCTCGCCGAGGCCTGGGACTCCGGCGCCAGCGCCTGGACCACGGCCCAGCGCCAGGCCTTCGCCAACGACGTGACGCGTCCGCAGCTCCTGGCCGTCACGGACAACGTCAACCAGTCCAAGGGCGACAAGGACCCGGCCGAGTGGATGCCCCCGCTCGCCTCGTACGCCTGCACCTACGCCCGCGCCTGGGTGCAGGTGAAGTACTACTACAACCTCAAGGTCGACTCCGCCGAGAAGTCCAAGCTGACCTCGGTCCTGAGCGGCTGCTGACCCGCACCCCTGGCACGGACCGGCGGCCCACCGGCCGCCCGGGTTCCGGACACCGCTCCCCCCACGGAGTTCCCGCGGTCTCCGGAACCTCCCCAGGGGCCTCCGTCGTTCCGTACCGTACGGGGCGACGGAGGAGGGGGATCACCATGGCCGAGCTGCGCCTGGGACCACTGCTGAGGTACGTGGACGGCTCGGCGGCAACCTTCTGGGTCGAGGCGAGCCGCCCCTGCACCGCCGAGGTGCGCTGCGCGGACGGCGCCCGGGGCACGGCCCGCACCTTCCAGATCGCGGGCCACCACTACGCACTGGTGCCGGTGAGCGGACTGACGCCCGGCACGGTCACCCCGTACGAGATCCGGCTCGACGGCACGGCCGTGTGGCCGCTGCCCGGATCGCCCTTCCCGCCCTCGGTGGTCCGCACCCCGGGGACCGACGACTCCGCCGTCCGCGTCACCTTCGGCTCCTGCCGCTGGGCGTCACCGCCCGCGGACCGGAAGGACCCGGTCGGACCCGACGCCCTGGACACCCTCGCCGCCCGGACGGCCGCGGCCCCGGACGGCGAACGCCCTGACGTGCTGCTGCTGTTGGGCGACCAGGTGTACGCGGACGAGGTCTCACAGGCGACCCGCGCCTGGATCGCGGCCCGCAGGGGCCTCGCGGACCCCCCGGGCCGCCAGGTCGCCGACTACGAGGAGTACACCCGCCTCTACTACGAATCCTGGCTCGACCCGGAGATCCGCTGGCTGCTGTCGACCGTGCCGAGCTGCATGATCTTCGACGACCACGACATCGTGGACGACTGGAACACCAGCGCGGCCTGGCTCACGGAGATCCGGGCCACCCCGTGGTGGCGCGAGCGGGTGCTGAGCGGTCTGATGTCGTACTGGGTCCACCAGCACCTCGGCAACCTCTCCCCCGCCGAGCTCTCCGCCGACCTGCTCTACGCTGCCGTACGCGAGACCCCCGACGGCACCGACGTGCTGCGCGCCTTCACCGCCCAGGCCGACGCCGACCCGGCCTCGGTCCGCTGGAGCTACCGCCGCGACTTCGGCCGGACCCGCGTCCTGATGCTCGACACCCGCGCGGCCCGCGTCCTGGACGAGGAGCACCGCAGGATGCTCGACCCCGGGGAGGCGGCCTGGCTGCGCGAGCAGGCCCTCGATGCGCCGGACACCCGCGACCACCTGCTGATCGGCACCTCGCTGCCCTGGCTGCTGCCCCCGCTGATCCATCAGGCCGAGACGTGGGACGCCGCACTGTGCCGGGGCGAGCGGGGCGGGCGGGCCGGGCGCTGGGCGCGGTTCGGCGAGCGGCTGCGGCGCGCGGCCGACCTGGAACACTGGGCCGCGTTCCCGGAGTCGTTCGCGGAACTGGCGGACCTGATCGCCGAGGCCGGCTCCGGCGAGCACGCGCCGGCGACGGTGTGCGTGCTGTCGGGAGACGTGCATCACGCCTACACCGCCGATCCGGTCTGGGCCGACCCCGCCCGGCAACCCTCCGCCCGGGTCCTCCAGCTGACCTGCTCCCCCGTCCACAACTCCATCCCCCGCCCGGTGCGCCTCGGCTTCCGCTTCGGCTGGAGCCGCCCGGCCCGGCTGCTCGGCAACCTCCTGGCCCGGCACGGCCGTTGCCGTCCCGCACCGGTCGACTGGCGCAAAACCGGCGGCCCTTGGTTCGGCAATCAGCTGATGACCCTCACCCTGCACGGCCGTTCGGCCTCCCTGCGCCTCGAACAGGCGCGGCGGCCACGGGGCTCCGAGGCCGGCGCCGGTACCGATGCCGGCCACACGACGGGCGGTGCCCGGCTGACGACGGTGGCGGAGTCGCGGATCACCCCGGAATAGATCCATTCCGTGCGGTTGCCCACCCCCGGCGGCGTGCCGGAGCGTGCGGACCGGTGAACGTGATGTGACCGACACCTGCGTCAAGGATCTTCTGCCCCATCCTCGGCGTACGCTGTATGGCTGTCACAGGCCGCCACGCCACTCCCTTTCGAGGGGCGGCGGGGCCGGGCTCACGGGGTGGTCGGGGGAGAGTTTCGGTGCTGGAGAGTGTGGGGTCGCTGACAGGCAGCCCGTGGATCTACGCGGTGATCGCCGTGTCCGTCGTTCTTGATGTGTTCCTGCCTGTCCTGCCCAGTGGTGTCCTGGTCATCACGGCGGCGACGGCCGCTGCGGGCTCCGCCACGGCGACCGGCGCCGTACCGCACTCGGTGCCCGACATCCTGGCGCTCACCCTCTGCGCGGCCACGGCCTCGGTCCTCGGCGACCTGGTGGCGTACCGCCTCGCCTGGCGCGGTGGCGACCGGCTGGATCGCGCCATCGCCCGTTCCCGCCGCCTGACCCGGGCGCAGGAACGTCTCGGCGAGGTCCTGGCGCGCGGCGGCGGTGCCCGCGGTGTGCTGGTGGTCGTCGCCCGTTTCGCACCGGCCGGCCGCTCGGTCGTCTCGCTCGGCGCGGGCGCCGCGCACCGCCGGGTCCGCGAGTTCCTGCCCTGGTCGGTCCTGGCCGGCCTGGCGTGGGCCGTGTACAGCGTGGCCCTCGGCTATTTCGGCGGCCAGTGGCTGGGCGCCACCTGGCTCGCGACGGGCGTCTCGGTCGGGGCGCTGTTCATCGCGGGCGCGGGCGCGGCCTACCTCGTACGCCGCCCCGCGACCCGGGAGCAGGAAACCGGCGCCTGAGCCATGCCGGCGGCCCGCGACCTGGGACAGCGGCGCCTGCCGGGCTGAGCGCCCGAATGTGGACGGCGGTCGCCTGCCGGGCTGAGCGCACGGAAGTGGACGGCGGTCGTCTTCCGGGCTGACCGCCCGAAGCCGGCCGTCGGCACCGGGTCCCGCCCGCGGCCGTGCGGTGGTGGGCTATCCGGCGCGTTGGGGCGTGGCCCCGCGTACCTCCAGGTCCTCCAGCAGTTCGGCCGTGGCCGCCGCGACCGCCGCAACGGCGCGGTCGAAGACCTCACGGTTGTGGGCGGCCGGGGCGCGGAACCCGGAGACCTTGCGGACGTACTGCAGGGCGGCTGCGCGGATCTCCTCCTCGGTCGCTTCCTCGGGGATCGCGGGCGGACGGAGCGTCTTGATGCTGCGGCACATGGGTCCAGTCTCGCGCGTCCGGCGCCGTCGTGGTCACCGCTCGGGAAAGCCGGCCCGCCCCGGCCGGGAATACCGCCCCCGGTGGCACGGATTGAGCAGAGCATGAGCTCAGTGGAGATCACCTACGTCGGCGGCCCCACCGCCGTCATCGCGATCGGCGGCCTGCGGCTGCTGACCGATCCGACCTTCGACGCTCCCGGTGAATACCCCGTCGGCGCACGCAAGCTGGTGAAGACCTTCGGCCCCGCGTTCCCCGCCGGGCGGCTGGGCGCCGTCGACGCCGTACTGCTCTCGCACGACCAGCACCCCGACAATCTGGACGTGTCCGGGCGCGGGGTCCTCGCGGCCGCCCCGGCGGCCCTGTCGACCCCGTCGGCGTACGAGCGGCTCGGCGCCCCCGTACGGCCCCTCGGTCCCTGGGAGTCCGTGGAGCTGGCGCGTCCGGACGGCGGGGTGCTGCGCGTGACGGCCGTTCCGGCGCAGCACGGGCCCCACGGTTCGCTGCCGCTTGTGGGCGAGGTGACCGGGTTCGTGCTGTCCGGGGAGGGGCTGCCCAAGGTGTACGTGAGCGGTGACAACGCGTCCCTGGACGTCGTACGGGAGATCGCCGACCGGGAGGGCCCCTTCGACGTGGCCGTCCTGTTCGCTGGGGCGGCGCGCACCCCGCTGGTGCCGGACGCTCCGCTCACCCTGACCAGCGAGGACGCGGCGCGGGCGGCGCAGATCCTCGGCGCGGTCCGGGTGGTCCCGCTGCACTTCGAGCACTGGGGCCACTTCACCGAGGACGGCCCGGCCCTCGCGAAGGCGTTCGCGGCGGCGGGTGTCTCGGACCGGCTGAGGCTGCCGGTGCCCGGGGCTTCGGTGCGGGTTCCGTAGTCCCGTTCGGCGGGGCGCGCAGTCCCGTTCGGCGGGGCGCGGGGCCGGTCGGTCGTCGTCGTGCCCGCGTTCACCGCAATACCCCAGCGAATGCTTGGAGTTCGGCAAGGTTCTCCGAGGATTGACTCGGGTCGCCGTGAGTTGTGACCATCTCCGGGGCCCTTTCCGGGGTCCCGTGGAGAGGAGCGAGGGGCTATGGCGAACGACGGGCTGACGGTGGCGGTGCTGGGTCCGGGAGGCGTCGGGGGACTGCTCGCGGCGCTGCTGTCCCGCGCCGGGCACCGGGTCGTCTGTCTCTCCGGGGACGGCACCGCGCGGAGACTGGCCGCGGACGGCATCAAGGTGCGCAGCGGCCACTTCGGCGACTTCACGGCGCGGGTGGAGGCGGACACCGAGCTGCGCGAGCCGGCCGACGTGAGCCTGATCGCGGTCAAGGCGACGGCGCTGGACGCCGCGCTGGAGCGCCTTCCGGCGAAGGTCCTGGGCGAGGAGGGCCTGGTCGTCCCGCTGCTGAACGGGGTCGAGCACCCGGCACGGCTGCGCGAGCGCTACGGCTCCGAACGCGTGGCGCCCGCGGTGATCCGGGTGGAGTCGACGCGGATCGCCCCGGGGGTGATCGAGCACGGCAGCCCGTTCGCCGAGGTCGACCTGACCGCCGACACGGCACCCCGGGCGCGGGTCGAGAGGCTCGCCGGGGCCCTGGAGTGGGCCGGTGTGCGCGCCCGGGTCGAGGCCGGCGAGTCGGCGGCGCTCTGGGCGAAGATGTCGTTCCTGGCGCCGTTCGCGCTGCTGACCACGCGGTACGGGGTGCCGGTGGGTGACGTACGCACGCTGCACCGCGCGGAGTTGACCGCACTGGTCGAGGAGACGGCCGCGGTGGGCCGCGCGTGCGGCGCTCCCGTCGACCCGGCCGCCGCCCTCGCCCGCTACGACGCCTTCCCCGCGACCGCCAAGTCCTCCATGCAGCGGGACGCCGAGGCGGGCCGCGCTCTCGAACTCGACGCGATCGGCGGGGCGTTGTTGCGGGCGGCGGAGCGGACGGGTGTCCCGGCACCGGTGGCGGGCGAACTGGTCCGGCATCTGGCGCCGTTGGCCGGTACGGACGGCTGACGACCGGCGCCCGTCCTGCACCCGGCCCGTGTCCTACGGGAGTTACGGAGCCGGTGCGGGCGTCCGCTCCCCGTCGACGTGCCGGTGCCGGTCCCCCATCCCCGCCTCCGTCCCCGTCCCGGTGTGCGAGCAGTGCCGGGCCACCGTGTCGGCGAAGGCGTGGGCCGCGGGCGACAGGGTGTCCCAGCGGCGTACGGCCCAGCCGACCGCGAGGGGCGGCAGGGCCGGCACGGGGAGGAAGCGGAGGCCGGGGTGACCCGGTCCGAGCAGGCCGGGCAGGGCGGGGACGACGGCGTGGCCGAGGCCGAGCTCGGCGAGCAGGATCGCGGTGTCCCAGTCGGCGACGCTGGTGTCGGAGGCGTGCGCCGGTATCCCCAACTCCCGGTAGGCGGAGTCGAGATGGGCGCGGGACGTGGACCGCTCGGGCAGTCCCACGATCCGCAGCCCGGCCAGTTCCTCCGCCTCGATCCTTTCCCGTGCGGCGAGTTCGTCGTCGGCGTGCACGGCGAGCACCCAGGGGAGTTCGGTGACGGCCCGCTGTTCGACCCCGCGCACGGGAGGCCCGAGGGTGACCCAGGCCAGGTCGAGTCCGTGGTCGGCGAGCGCGTCGAAGCAGCCGCGGCTGGAGTTCTCGGTCTGGAACTCCAGGCTCACCTCGGGGTACCGGCCCCGGAACTCGACCACGGCCCCGGCCATGAAGTGCCGCACGGTCGTCCCGCCGGTGGCGATCCGTACCGTACCGCCGTCCCCGCGCACCATCTCGTCGAGCCGGCGCAGCGCGAGGTCGATCCCGGCGATGCCGTCCGCGGCGGCCCGTTCGAGGACCCGTCCGGCCCGGGTGGGCACCACGCCCCGGGCCTGCCGCTCGACGAGCCCGAGCCCGACCTCGCGTTCCAGTCTGCGGACGTGCTGGCTCACCGCCGACTGCGTGCGGCCCAGTTCCCGGGCGACGGCGCTCAGGCTCCCGGCCCGGCAGACGGCGACGAACACGCGGAGATCATCCAGGGTCACGGCCCCAAGGTACCCGCGGGCCTCCGGAGTTGGCCGGTCAGACCCGGGTCCTGTCGAGCAGCTCGACGATCTCCTCGGTGGTGCCGGTCTCCCCGAGACGGGGGAAGATCCGCTCGACGCTGTTGCGGTGCGTCTCGGGGTCGAGGTCGGTCATGGCGTCGGTGGCGAGGGTGACGTGGTAGCCGTGCTCGTGGGCGGCGCGCGCCGAGGACTCCACACCGATGCTGGTGGCGATGCCGGTCAGCACGATCTGGGTGATCCCGCGGCGGCGCAGCTGGAGGTCGAGGTCGGTGCCGTGGAAGGCGCCCCAGTTGCGCTTGGTGACGGTGATGTCCCCGGGGTGCCCGGCCATGTCGTCGACGATGACGTCCCAGCCCTCCGGGAAGGAGCGGGCGCGGCTCGGGCCGTCGATGCGGCCGGGGACCGCGTCGGCGCCGTCGGCGGCGGCGGTGACCCGAACGAGGACGACCGGGAGGCCGTGGCCGCGGAAGGCGTCGGCGAGCCGGGCGGAGCGCTTGACGACGTCGGCGGCGGCGTGCGGGGCGAGGCCCGGGTTGCCGACGATGCCGTGCTGGAGGTCGATGACGACGAGCGCGGTACGGGGGTCGAGGGTGGTGACTGCCATGGTCAGGCCTTTCGGGGGGTGGAATCGCGGAGCGATCGGTCGATGAGGGTCGCCGCCAGGAGCAGTACCGCCCCGGCGAGCATGAAGAGGGCCAGATGGTGCAGGCCGCCGGTGTCGGCGCCGTGGGTGAAGAAGGCGGCGTCGGCGGCAGAGGCGGCCATGGCCCCCAGGTAGGTGAAGGTGCGCAGCAGTCCGGCCGCGGAGCCCATCCGGGCGGGGTCGGCCTGCCGGTACAGGGCGTTCTGATTGGCCAGGCCATTGAGTCCCTGCGGGACGCCCATGAGGGCTCCGACCGCGGCCAGCAGCCAGATCGCGCTGGTCGCGTTCAGGGTCAGCAGTGCCGTGCAGCCGGCGATCTGGACGAGGCTGCCGACCACGAGCTTGGCCCGTACGGCCTCGCGCCGCCCGGTGATCCCGGAGACGACGAGTCCGCTCAGGGACAGCGGGAGCAGGACCAGTCCGGCGGCGGCGGCACGCAGGCCGCGCCCCTCCTCCATCCACTGCGTGAATCCGTAGAGGAAGGCGTACGCGGTGGTGTAGCTGAGGAACTGGCGCAGGAAGGTGGCGAGCATCGGTGCGTTGCCGCCGAGCACCCGCAGGTCGATGAACGGCGCCGGGGTCCGGAGTTCGCGCCGCGCGAAGGCGGCCCCGGCGAGGAGCGCGAGCACCGGCAGGTACCAGTCGGCGGCCCGCGGCCTCATCAGGAACAGCATCAGTGAGACGAGCAGGGCGGTGAACAGCACCATGCCGATGAGGTCGACACCGCGCGCGGTGGCCTTGGCCGTCCGTTTCGGGGCCTTGGGCAGCCGCAGGGCGCCGAGGACCAGACAGGCCAGGGACAGCGGCACGTTGACGAGGAAGATGGTGCGCCAGCCGCCCAGTCCGATGAGCAGGCCGCCCAGGGTGGGGCCGACGACGGCGACGGTCTGGGCGGAGACGGCGAGCGCGGTCAGCACGCCTGCCGGGCTGCTCTGCCCGGTGCGTTCGGCCTCGCTCCGGGTGAGGTGCATCGCGGCGGGGTACGCGGCCGAGGTGCCGAATCCGAGGAGTACCCGGGCGGCGACGAGCGCGCCGAGGCTCGGGGACAGGGCGCCGAGCAGTCCGGCGACGCCCACCAGGGCCGTACCGGCGAGGTAGAGGCGGCGGGGGCCGAACAGGTCGACGAGCCGTCCGATGACGGGCTGGCCCACGGAGGTGGCGAGGTAGAGCCCCGAGACCAGCCAGGCGGTCTCCGCCGGGGAGGCCCCGAGGGCCCTGCCGATGGGCACCAGCGCCACGGCGATCATGGAGGAGTTGACGGGGTTCAGTACGGACCCGAGGACCATCGGGGCGATCAGCCGGCGGTCGAAGCGGTCGGGCGGCCGGTGGCGTGCGGGGGTGAGCCGGTGCTGGAACCAGCCCCGGAGTGCGGGTATCACGACCGGGTGAGCCGTTCCAGCAGCGCCATGGCCTTGATGACGGTCTGCCGCTCCTCCTCCGTGCAGCGCTCCTCGAAGGCCCGGGTGAGCCATTCGGAGCGGGCCTGCCGGGTGCCTTCGACGCGTTCGCGCCCGGCGTCGGTGAGCGTCACCAGCTGACGCCGGCCGTCACCCGGGTCGGGGTTGCGCTGGATGAGTCCGTACTGGTCGAGGGCGGCGAGCGTGGCGGCCATCGACTGCGGGCGCACCCCTTCGGCCGCCGCCAGCGCGCTGGCCGTGGCGGCGCCGCTCTTGCTCACCAGGGTGAGTGCGGAGATCTGGGAGGGCGTGAGGTCCTGGGTCCTGGCCCGCGCCTCGCCCCGCGTCTCGCCAGGCTTCCCGCCCCGAGCCTCGTTCTGGGCCGCGTCCTGTGCCTCGTCCCGCGTCTCGGACACCTCGCGGATCCGTCGCCTGAGCAGGCTGAAGGCGACCCTCAGGTCCTGCGCGGCCCGCGCCGCGGAGTCCTGGGCGCTCACGCCGTCCGTCCGGCCACCGCTCCGATCCATACCGCCACGCTAAATCCCCCAGCCCAAACTGTCCAGTTGAAACTGCACAGCCCAGCCTGCCGAATCTAGGCCCTACCCCCCTCCAAAACGAACACACATACGGAACACCCGTTCGCGTGAAGTCCCCGGAGAAGCTCGCACCACAAAATCGAACAGGCGTACCATTGCCGTGTGGCTGCGACCTATGACTTTCCAAGTGACCTCCTCGCCGGTCAGGAGGAGCTGCACCAGGTCCGGGCCGAGCTGCTCGCCCTGCTGAAACGACTCCCCTGGTCGGTGGAGCCCCTGGACGGCTTCAGCGACACCGGCGGCTGGCGCAAGGTGGAGCGCCCCGCCTCCCCCGGCTGGAACGACGACGAACAGGCCGAGGTCGAGAAGCTCCGCCGGCGCGAGCTCGAACTGGCCGTGTTCGTCTCCGGCCACCGCTTCTGGTCGGAGGTCGCCCCGCCGGAGAAGGTCGAGGCCCGGATGCGGCTCAAGCACACGCGTGACGTGCCGTCATGAGTCCTGCCGGTGTGGCCGGTCGCCGAGGATCCGCTCCCACAGCAGCGCGTCCCGCCAGCTCCCGTCGAGGAGGATCGAGGAGTGCGCGACGCCGTACGGGCTGAACCCGTTGCGACGCAGGACCCGTTGCGAGGGCAGGTTCTCCAACTGCGTTGACGCCTCGACTCGATGAAGTCCGAGTTCGTCCGCCATCACATCGAGGACGAGGCCGACGGCACGCCCGGCGTGCCCTTGGTTCTGGGCGGTGCCCGCGATCCAGTACCCGACGGAGCCGCGGCGCAGATGCGGTTGCGGCAGGACGCCCCCGACCGTGACCTGCCCGACGACCCGGTCACCGGCGAGCACCACCCCCGGCCAGACCGAACCGGCCCGGTGCCCGGCCAACAGCCGCTCGATCCGCTCCACTTGGCCCTCCGGAGTGAAGAAGCCGTCCGGCTGCTCCGGTTCCCACGGCCGGAACGCCTCACGGTCCCGCGCCCGGTGCGCGGCGATCGGAACGGCGTCGGCGGGCTCTATGAGCCGGATCCTGGTACTGCTGCGCATGGCGTGACCCTCGTAACGGTGCGTCGGCTGGGAGCGCCAACCTATGCGGGGACCGGGGTTCGGCGTGCGCCCGCCGGCCGTCACGCCGGTGATCGGTGATCGGTGATCGAACCGCATCTCAGGACGGCGTCTCAGGCAGTGCCCGTCTGCGCAGCTCAGGGTGGGTGGGACGGTTGCGCCGTCGCGGGTCCGGCCGGGGTTCTTGCCGGGGCTCCTCGGGGTCTTCGAAGCTGTGGGTGTCGCACCGGCCGGGGCGGATCGAGGGTCCCGACAGCAGCCTGGTGACGACTCCCGCCTTGTGCCCGTGTACCGGGCATCGGTGTGCCCGGGTGTCTGTCGTACGGCGTACGGCGACCGGTGCTCGGCACTCGGCGTCCGGCGCTCGGCGTCCGGCGCTCGGCATCCGGCATCGGGCGTCCGGCGCTCGGAGCTCGGCACTCGGCGGGAGAGCCGCCGCGGGCCGCCGCGGGCCGGCGCGGGCCGGCGGAGCGACCTCTACTGATCACCGACCGAGAAGGAATCACGACATGAGCAGGAACAGCAACGCACGTCGTCGTCCGAGCCGCCGTGCGGCCGTCGCAGCCGGTCTCGCCTTGGCCGTCGGGCTCGGTGTGTCGACACAGGCGGCGGCCCGGGCCGCCTCCCCCGCACCCGTCGGGGCGTCCGCGAAGGCGTCCGCCGCGCTGCGGTCGGTCAACGGCTTCAACGGTGACGTGGTGACCCAGGTCGCCGACTTCTACGGCGCGTACGTCGACGCGAAGGACGCTCCCCGAGGCCCGGACACCGCCCTGGCCAAGGCACTGCGCACGCACTACCTGACACCCGCCTTCGCCAAGAAGCTGGCGGCCTGGGAGAAGGCGAACAAGGCGGACGGTGTCCTGCGTGCCCAGAACGTCCCGACACGGTGGACGGTGAGCGAGGGCGGAAACGGCCTCGAAGTCGTCGTCGCCCTGACCTTCGGCGGCGCCGGGGAGTCGCCGACGACCACGACGAGCCTCGTCGTGAAGCTCGACCCGGTCGACGGCATCACCGGCATCCGCAGCACGGGCGTCGCCCCCTCGAACACGGCCGTCGCGGCGCGGTCGGTCAGCGGCAGGGTCGGCGACTCGGTGACCCAGGTCGCCGACTTCTACGGCTCCTACGTCGACGCGAAGGACGCTCCCCGAGGCCCGGACAGCACCCTGTCCAAGGCACTGCGCACCCACTATCTGACACCCGCCTTCGCCAAGAAGCTGGCGGCCTGGGAGAGGACGAACAAGATCGACGGTGTCCTGCGTGCCCAGAACGTCCCGGTGGACTGGACGGTGACCGGGGACGGCGTGAGCCGTGAGATCACAGTCACCCACCGCTTCGGCGGCGGGGAATCGCCGACGACGACGACCAACCTCGTCGTGGAGGCGGACGCGGTCGACGGCATCGCCGACATCCGCACCGCGAACGCTCGCTGAGTCAGTCGCCGCTCCCCGCCGTGTCGGCGGCGGGGAACAGGACCCAGCGGCCGGGGTGGTGGTAGATGCGGTCGTACCGGTAGCCCGGCACCCCGTTGGCGCTGGTGGTACGGAAGGGGCTGCCGTGGTCGTCGATGCGGACCGTGCCGGTGCGGCCCTGTGAGGACCAGTCGAGGTCGAGGTACCAGTCGCAGGTGCAGGACTCGGTGCGTGCGTCGACCACCAGCACCTCCGGGTCCTGCAGGGACACCCGGTAGGGGAAGTCGAGAGCGGGGGTCGGCGGGGCCTCCCCGTTGTCGCCGGGCCGCGAGCGGGCCAGGGGCTGGTACGCGTCGAGGTCCACGGAGAAGTAGCGGGGGACGATGGCGGCGCCGCAGCCGTCGCTCAGGGAGTAGAGGTTGCCCCGCCCTGCGGCGGGGGTGGCGTGGGTGACCACACGTACGTGAAGGGCCTCCAGGACGACGGCCGCTGAGCCGCGTCCCTGCACCGTGATCCGTACATCGGTGGTGCCGGCGTGCACCCCGCGCTGGGAGGCGGCCCACGCCGCGATGTCCTCCGGGTTCGGGGGCGGCGGAACCTGCTCCGGCGGCTTGGCGACGACGTAGGACTCGCCGCAGCCGAAGAGTCCGCGGGTGTGGGAGTTGGTCGTCCAGGTGAGCGGGGCCGCCGGCGGGGCCGTGCCCGCGCCCGCCCGGCCGTTCCGGGGGTCGCCACCGCCGGGCGTGGCCGGGGCGGATTCCTCCGGTGTGACGCCGGCGGAGGCCGACGGTGAGGCCGTGGAGCCGTCCGCCCGGTTCTTCCGGGGGGTACCGCCGTCGTGCGGGGCCGGGGTGGAGGGCGCCGGCGTGATCCGGGCATCGGCCGACGGCTCACCACCGGCGGAGAAGGGTCCGGCGGCGGACGTGGTGAGGCCGGCGAGCGCGATGGCGAGCGAGACCGCCAGCACTGTCGATCGCACGGAGGGCCGTCGGCGGCGCCCGGGGCGGGGCCGCGGGTCGTTCGGCGAGGCAGGCTCGGGGCGTAGGTCGGGGCGCGGGTCGGCCGACGGGGCCGCCTCGGATGGCTCGGGCACCTCGGATGGCTCGGGTACCTCGGACGCCGGGCCGCTGCGGTTCGCGGCCGGAGCCTCCGTATCCCTGGTGTCGCGGGGCGTCAGTACCCGCCGGGCGTCGGACGGACGTGGCCGTTGCCGCGCGGCGACGGCCATGATCCACCGGCGGTGCAGCTCCATGCGCTCCTCGGAAGAGGCGCCGCAGAGCACGGCGAACCGCTCGATCCCGGCGAAGTCCTGCGGGACCGTTTCTCCGGAGCAGTACCGGTGCAGGGTGGAGGCGTGCAGGTCCAGTCGGCGGGCCAGCGCCGCGTAGCTGCGGTCGGTGCGCTCCTTCAGACGCGTCAGCAGTAACGCGAACTCCGCTACGTCGTCGTGGATCGAATCCATGTGGTCCGTCTACCCGTATCCCCTTGGCGGCCGTGCAGGCCGGTCCCGATGGGGCACACCGCCCCGGACGCTCTCCCCCTCATGTCTGCACGCCGATACGCCCGGGAAGGTTCCAGGACCGCGAAGCACGATCATGCTCACACCCGGCCCGCACAGCACCGGGCTTCCCCGGGACGTGGGTTCACGCGCCGACCACTGCTGTCCGGCCCTCCACTCACGGCGTCACGTCAGAACGGCTCGAAGGTCGGCTGCACGGGCCCAATCTCACCGCTGGCGACCAGTTCCTCCAGGTCCTCAGGTTCCAGAAACTCGAGTTCTCCCGGTTCGACGCCGTGGTGACGGTCCACGTCGAGCAGCCGCCGTACGAACATGAGGGCGAAGCTCGAGAACGGACCGTCGAAGGTCTCGCAGCCCTCTTCGTGGACCATCGTGACGATCTTCCATCGGTCCGGGTCCGTGTCGCACGGCAGGAAGAAGTGCTCGTCGCCGCTGTAGTCGTACCCCCAGGAGATGAGCCCGCCGGGTGCGGGGTGGAAGGGGTACGGAAGGTGCCCCAACTCGCCCTGGCTCAGGGCCCTGTCCCGGCGCTCGGTGAAGGTCTGGTGCGTCGCGCGCATCCGCGTGAGGAGCGGGCTCGCTCCCGCGGGGTGGAAGACCACCAGCTCGCCGGACAGGACCCCGCCGCCGTAGGCATCGAGGAACGCTTTGAAGTCGCCGGGCAGGGCGGAACCTAAGTGCTGCTCGACTTCGTCCCAGTCGGCCGGGCTCGATTCCCGGCGGACAGGAGCCCCCAGCAGGGCCTGCAACTCATCCAACGAAGACATGACTGCTCCAGGACTGGACAACGGTGATCGGCGCCGCCAACTTAGTGACTCGACAGTCCGCCTGCCAGGCCGAGGTACGCGGGTTCTCCATGGGCGAGTTGGGGATTTCATGGACCGGACGCTGCGATGGTCCGACGAGCTTTCCGGCTCGGACGTGGAGGCCATCGAGTGTTTCCTCGGGCCGAGACTCCGTCAGGTGCTGGACACTCAGCGGCCGGGGTCCGACGAACACCGGGCCGCAGCAGGCATGTCCGCCATGCTGTCCGAGGTCGTCCCGCTCCTGAGTTCTTACATCCGCGCGCTGTCGCTCCCTCCCTTCGGCACGACAGCCGAGCGATCCGCAAACGCCGAGCGGCTCAGCAAGGGAATCCTGCTGCACTGGAACTGGCTGGTGTCCATGGTCGAGCCATGGCGGGCCGAGCCCGGATTCGACCACGACCGCTGGAAGCGTCTGTACATCCGCAACGCGGAACAGCAGGCCTTCGCCGAACGATTCAGCCGGTGAAGCCGTTGCATCCGTGTCGGCCTACGAGCCGACAGCCAACTCCCGCGCACACTGCCGGACTTGGGACCTCAGCTCCTTGAGGCGACCGTTCGTTTCCGAGTACGTGTACTCATGCGGGGCACGGACCCGGCCAGCATGCTGGGCTGCGATTGATCGGCGGCCTGGCGACCGGGGTGGGCATGCGACGCAGGAGTACGCCGTACATCGGCGCGCAGGTCATGATCGGCATACTGCTGCTCGCCATCGACCTGGTGTACATCGTCGGGCTCTGGTACTGGTGCGGACTCACGGGATCGACCGACGGCGGCGGTATCGCGCCGGAAGCACAGCTGCTCGCACAACGGATCATGTGGTACCTGACCTGCGGCGCCGTAGTCACGGGCGGTGGCCTTCTGGCCTTGCGATGGCGCGTCCCTGGAACGGTGCAGCTCGTCGTCCTGGGCATCGGAGCACTCGAATTCCACACCTTGGCCACTCGTCACTAGCGCGCGGCGCCCGGCCCTTCGAGCCGGCGGCTACGGGGCAGAACGACGCCCCGGCGAGCCCGCGTCTGGCGCCCAACCCGTCGTGCTGGGAGCGATCCGTAGGCGCAGTGGTCGTATGCGGATTTCACCGAGGAGTACGACGGGCTCAGTGCTATCCGACTGCCTGGTGCGTTGTCGCCGCAGACGTATCCCTCCGGGCCCGACGGGGATGTGATCCGCAGGAGTACCTCGTAGGACGAAATCCGTACGTGGCGTGTGCCGTCCGCTGCGATCGGTCCGAGGCCGACTTGCTCCGAGCACGCGTTGTCTCCGTCGCCGGAACACCAGAGGACACGCACGGCACTGGGTGTGTTGTTCACGAGGGTGATCGGGGCGACGTTCTCGGGATCGGTCGGATCCACGTTGCAGCCGACAAGGCAGAGAAAGGCCGGACTCAGGAGGGCCAGCGTCACGCAACGGGAGACACGGCTACTCAGATACCCCACTGCCCCACCCGAAGGTCGCTACGAGAATCCGCACCGTATCGCAAGATCAAGCATGCGGGTATGGCCTGACCTGCGGCACGAGCAGCGACCGCACTGATGTCGGGCCTAGACGTCAAAGGCCCCCAGCCATGATCGGCTGGGGGTCTTCTTCCTGGTGGGCGCGGACGGTTTCGAACCGCCGACATCCGCCTTACGAGAGCGGACGTGCCCATTTAGACACTCGCGGTCTGCGGTATGTCAGCTGTGTACTGAGCTACTTGGCCAGGGGTGCCCATCTCAAAGCAACTGAATGAGACGGGAGCTGAGACGGTCTCAAGAGGACCAACTGGCGTCTCTGGGTGCTCATAGGGGAGGGCAACATGGAGAGCGCAACCATGTCGGCTGTGATCGCGGCTGGTGCAGCAGTCGTCGGGGGCCTCTTGACCGCGTTCGCTACGAGGTCTGTGGAGCGGCTACGGCTCCGGGCCAGCCTGCTGGAGAAGGCTCAGGAGCGGCGTCTGGCCGGCATCGAGAGCTTCATGCTGGCGACGAGCCTGTGGATGGACTGGCTCACGTATATCCAGGAGACAGGCTGGACAGACAAACAGGAGGAGCTGAACCGGCGCGTTCGAGCCCGCGACGAAGCGTATCGACGGTTGCTGCTGTTGGCTTCGGATGAGTTGTATCGGTGGTTGAAGGGCTCCTACCTGCCCGCGGAGCACCTGGTGCGGCAGACCTACGTGCGTCAACTGCGTAGCGGCATGGCGATAGACGAGGAAGCGCTGACCGCTCGACGGGCGTTCAACGCCCTGCTGAGGGATGACCTTGTGGACAAGGTGCGCCCGGAGATCCACAAGCTGCGAGAGCCCCTTGCGTGAGTCCTAGGCCGAAGAGCTCGGGCTCTGAGCTCGGGAAGCTGAGGTGGTCTGGGGCTTGCTCCGAGGCTGACCTGCTGCCGAGCGGCATCGGCGCCTGGGTTGAGGCTGGCTTGGCTCCCCAGTGTTCCCCGTGATTCCCCGCGCGATCTGGCACGGGTCTGGCACGGCTCTTCGTTCCGAACCGCGGCATGGCCGTGACCTCCGCCAGCGCTATGGCGTATGGCGCGCCGGCTACACGTATGAGGACCCCAGCGCCGGAGAACGGTTATCGCCTCTCCTACACGGTGTCCGGTACCGCCAACACGGTTCGAGACATACCAAGTTGGAGAGAACCCTTACGGAGAAGGTCCGCTATATGGGGGGGGACATGCCCGATTCGAGGTTTTCGATCATGGCGCATGCTGCTATACGCAGCTTGGATCTCTACGTAACCCTAGTGGCAGCGGTGACATTTGGCGTTCTAGGACTAACGGGTAACGCCTCACAGGAGGTAATAACCTCCGGAATTCTGGCAATCCTAGCCCTTGTCGCCATTTCTCTTTTGCGATCGCGCTCACAGAGTGAGAAGATCGATCAGTCTTTGATTGAAATCAAAGCCCGACCGAGCGCAGATCGCTTCTTCTCCGAGGTTGATGACAGGGATGAGATCAGGGAGATGATCTCATCATCGCGAGAAGTATGGCTTCACGGCTGGACGCTCGGAATACACCTTGTCTCCTATGCGGATGAGATCAGAAGAGCTGTCACTGCAGGTCTGCATGTCAAAATTCTCGTGATTGAACCGAACAGTATGGCCATGACTATCGCGGCAAGCGAGGCAGAAAACCACAGTGCGGACGAGCTTAGCTCCAACCTAGAGACCAACCTTAGGAGATTGTCTGCGCCAATCGAGGGGACCGTAGTCGGAAAGTTGGAGATCAAAACCCTCAGTTACGTCCCCCACAACACCGTAATCGCTTCCGATCCGTCAACCAAACATGGGAAAATCGTCATGCGAATAGCGACTTTCCGGGCGGATCATTGGCAGCGTCCAACCTTTACTGTCACCCGGCAGAACGATCCCGGATGGTACGACTTCTTCAAGACGCAGTTTGATAGGAAGTGGGAATCAGGGCGCCTCTATGCGTCACTTCCGTAAAGGGGCTACCATAAGCCGGTCTACCGATCGCCCCTTCCTGTGATCGGCGTCCACGGCTCCGAACACCTCAGATGCCATGGGTTTCTGTCTTTGCCGGTCACCATTTTCCACCTTCCATCTCCGACGTCTGCGCGAGAAGGGGTGATTGGTCTCCATGGGGTCAATGGTCAAGTCCCAGCCATGAGGACGAGGTGACGGCTGCTAATCAAGGTCGGCGGAGCGGCTTTGGGGTGGCGCTGCTTTGGCACGAGTAATCATGGCCCCGTAAGCTTCCGGCGCGTCGGACAGTCTGTGGAACTGTCCGTTAAAGCACGACGTTGAGGCCGTGATCTTCGAGGCTCGCTCGATGTCTTGTTGAGAGCGCGCCAGGGGTGAAGTCCAGAGAGTGGCATTCCTTGATCCACTCCCCATTCACTCCCAGAGGCTCCGAGAAACGAGTCAGGGCCGGTTTCCCGTGAAGGAAAACCGGCCCTGACCTGGTTTTTCAGCTGTCGGGGTGGCGGGATTCGAACCCACGACCTCTTCGTCCCGAAGCAACTTGCACGAGAGTGCTGCCTTGGGCCGGTGTGGTTGTCACCTGCGCCGATGGTCCGCAGAAGTCCGTGCTCGTCCGACAGTGTTCGTCGGCGTTGTCACGCAGTTGGACACTCACTCGGAACGCAGGCCACCTGGAAGGATCTGCGCGGATTCGACGGAAAACCCGCTGCTCGCGTCAGACGGCTGTGCCATCAGGGCACACGAAACCGTGCTGCTCACGGATGGCCGTGCGTATACGGTCGATCTGAACCAGGGGGTGGAAGTCTGTGCTGTACGCACACGAGGTGATCCTGAACGAACTTGCGCAAGGGCTCAGGCCGGCAGCCGAGGGCGTCGCATGGTTCGAGGGCCTCTCAGAGGATGACCAGCGTAAAACGCTTCATGCACTGGCGCTGTTCTGCGGGCAGGCCCGCGCCCGCGAAGAGGACGTGCCGGAGAGCATCGCGCGTTCCGGCATCCGCCCCACTCACACGCCGGCGGTGATGCTCACGAAGTGGCGCTTCGGGATGAATGCACTTCCGGCCTACGAACTCACCAAGTCCTTCCGCCTGCTCGTCGCCCTCTTCAGCATCGCCGATACCCGCAGGCGGACGCTGTACTGCGCCGGGGGATGTGGTCACACGTGGCACAACCTGCCGGATCCGCCGCGCGACGCAACCTGACATCTCTTCTTGCCCGTCCCGACCGACCTAAGGCTGAGCGGTTCTTGACGGTCCCCGTCGGTCATTGTCGGTCGTCGTCGGAGGTCCCGGCTCGGGGCTCGCTTCGTGCCCCTCCGCGAGAGGCCGGGGCAAGGCGAGGAGCAGGAAGGAGCGGGCTACGGCCGCGCGATCCTCGACCGCCGGCACCCCCGTACGTGCTCTGACCGGCCTCGACCAGCCTCCACGGACGGACGCCCGCGATCGTGCTCGGCTCACCGCGCCCGCGGGCCAGGCCGTGGTCGCTCCTCGAAATCCGCCTTGGAGCTTGGTACAACCCTGGGCCCGTCGGACTTGTCCTCACAGGAAAAGGCCATGCACCCGGGCTCGCCGGCCCGTTCGCGGCGCCTGCCCTGGCCAGGCCGGGCCACGTTCGAAAGGGAACACGTGATCAGACGGATCGGGCTCGGTCGGGTACTTGCGGTGACGGCTGCCGTGTTGGGCGGGGTGCTGTTCCCGGGCGCACCGGTGGCGTCCGGCCAGCCCGCGGCGGACGTGCGGCCGCTGTCCGCGGGGAGCGGGCACCTGCTCCGGGGGGAGGGCACGGGACACGAGGAGTTGCTGACGATCGACCGTCTGGAACGGGACGGCGCCGACCTCCCGCGCGAGGGGTCGACGTTCAAGGTGCGTGCCGGGTTCGAGCACAAGGGCGAACGGGTGCTGGGGAAGAGGGCGTTCTCCATCACGTTGTCCGATCGGCTCTCGTTCGCGACGGAGTACAGCAACTGCGAGTACGGCCAGGAGGTGCCGACTTCCCCGGTGAACCGGTCGTTCCGTACGGCGGTGTGCTGGACCGACACGCGGATCGAGCCGGGCGAGGTTGTCGACCTCGCACCCATCGCCCTGAAGGTGGACCGCCGGGCGAACGACGAAACGGTGTCCGTGGCGGATGTGGGAGTGGGAAAGCAGTGGGCATCGGACGTCGTGTGGCGGGACCGGCACTGGGGCCGGGGCGGGAAGCTGACCCTCGCAAGGCGGACCGGGGACGTGCCTCCCGCCGCCCGGGTGAAGGCCGTCGTCGCCATGTCGTCCTGGGTGCTGAAGGTGCACGTCGACAGCCGGTGGGACATCGAGGTGACGGGAGCCGCGCTCAAGGGCAGGAAGGGCGCAACGGTCACGGCGCACCTGGCCATGGACTTCCACGGTGCCGACGTCCAGGCCCAGCGCGACGCCGAGAACAGCGTTCCGTTCGCCCGGATCCGGGTGCAGTTCCCCCAGGGCGTGACCGTGCTGAAGAGTCCGAAGCAGTGCGGGAACAGAGTGACGAAGAGGCCGTACTACCAGTGTGAGTACAACCTGTACACCAACAGCTTCGACGTGCCGATGCTCCGGGACGGGCATCACGAGGCCTTCCCCTTCAGGCTGCGGATCGACGACCCGTCCGAGCTCACCGGTGGCTCGATCCGTCTCGACGCCCCGGCGGAAGTACTGCAGGAGGACGCCGACCACGCGAACAGCACCGCACGCATCTCCGTCGACGCCGTCGGCGGACCGGACCGGACGGCCGCCTGGACCGTCGCCGCGGGCACCGGAGCCCTGGCGCTGACCGGACTCCTCGCCGCCGCCCTCCTCCGCGCCCGTCGCCGCACGGGCTGACGGGCACCCGGACGGGCCCGCGAGCGGAGGCGGCCCGGTACGGTCCCCTTCCCGTACGCACCGAGAACCCCGTCCGCGGACCTAAGTGAACGCGCGGTGTGCGCGCCCGCTCCTCCCGATGCTCTGGAGTTCCTCAACTCACCTTCGCCAGTGGGTACCTGCGCGGCTGCGCTCGCGCGGTTGCCGTCGTTCACCAAGCTTGATGCAGAGGAAGGGGCGGGGCGCACATCGCGAGACACCTCGAGTTCATACAACTTTTGCCCGCGCTCGGCGATCTGAGTGGGCGATCGGATCACCGGTCCGCCTCAACGTAAGTCCGCCGAAGGAGCACCCGTGCCGAGACCTCTGCCCCGTAACGCCCTCCGGGTCAGTGCCACCGCCTTCGCGGCGGGCCTGCTGACCCTGGGCGCGCCCTCCCTCGGCCAGGCCGCGGAGACCGCGCAGACACTGGAGTTCACGGTCTCCGAGGGTGGCAACCCGCTGCAGGTGCAGCCGTATCAAGATGACCGCGCCACCGCCTACCTGCACGCTCGCAACACCGGGTCGCAGCAGTTGACGGACTTCACGGTGACGGTCGACGCCACGGCCGTCAAAGGCCAGATGAGCCTGGAGCCCCCTGCCGCCTGCGTCGAGAAGCAGCAGCTCCTGTACGTGTGCGACGGCGAGAAGCTGAACTACGGCAAACCACTTCAGCCGGGCGACGTCATGCATGGCCTCACCCTGCAATTCCGGACCCTCTCGACCGCGCAACCCGGTTTCACGGGCGACGTCCGGATCTCCGCCGAAGCCGGTGACACAACGCTCGGCGGGACGACGCTCAAGGCTGAGGTGCCGGACATGGGCCCGCTCCTCGACCGGAGCACCCTCAGCAGCACCGGGGCGAAGACCGGCGAGACAGTGCGCCCCGAACTCGGCTTCACGAACTTCAGTTCCCGGCCCTTGAACGGTGTCTACATCGCCATGAGAGTCAGCCAGGGGCTCTCGTTCGGCAAGGAGTTCAGCAACTGCGAGTACGGCCGCAGAGGGGACGCCGGCGTCGGGGCTCGCTGCTACGTCGAGGCCCCGATCACAGCGGGCGGCTCCTACGACCTCGACGACTTCTCGGCGAAGGTCGGCAGCACCGCGAGGGTCGAATCGTGGTCCGTGGCCGTGTACGGCACGACCGACGGATACGACTACAAGCACCTGAATCTGACCGACGTCCACCGCGGGACCGGGCAGGCTCTGGAAGTCACCCCCCGGGCCGACGGCCCCAAGCCGTTCAACCGGAACTACGGGACCGGCTGGGTCGACACGGACAACCCCTTCGACCTCGAAGCGCTGGGGACCACGGTCCACGGCACGGCCGGCCAGGTGGTGGAGGCGAAGCTGGGCGTCCGGAACAACGGGCCCGCCTCCATCGAGCAGTACGACCGCGGCGAGGGCCCCACCGACGGCCCGACCTCCGAGGCCCACGTGACGATCCCACCCGGCACGACGGCGGTGAAGGTCCCGAACCTCTGCAGCTCGGACGACGACCGGCACTCGTCGGACAACGACCGGCACTGGGGCAAGCCCGGCGCCAGGCATTACACCTGTTTCCAGGACCCGAACGACTCGTACTTCGACGCCGGACAGCTCACGCCGTTCGTGTTCGACCTCCGCATCGACAAGCCGGCCGACCTCGCACCCGGTTCGATCAAGGTGACGCTGCCGAACCGGGACAGCAACGCCAAGGACAACACCGCGGCGATCACGGTGACCGCCGACGGCTCCCAGGGCCACGGCTCCGGCTCCTCCTCCGGGGGCGGCTCCGGATCCGGCGGCAGCTCCGGCTCCGTCTCGGCCGGCACCGACACCGGCACCGGCACCGGCACCGGCACCGGCACCGCGGCTTCGGACAGCACGGGGCAGGGCTCGATGGCCGACACGGGCACCGGGGCGCTGCCCTGGTACGCGGCCGCGGCGGCCGTGGGCGCCCTCATCACGGGCGGCAACCTGCTCGCCGTCGCGCGGCGCCGCAGAAACTGAGACGTGCCGCCGGGCCCGTCCCGTTCCGTGTGGCTCACCACGGCTCTTCAGGAGGGAACAGGCGGCCGTGCGTACCGCGATCCGCCCCCTCCCTGAAGAGGATTCCCTCTCTCACTCTGTTGCTGAGAGAGGGCTCCAGGGACAACCTCGGGGCCATCGATTTCCCGTTGCTGCCACCTCGATGCGAACTATGGGCACGACGGTTGCTGTACCTCGCTGCTGTACGGCAAGAAGGGCTCTGCTTGGATCGGCCCATGATTTCTGTTGGCACCCCGGACGAGACGCAAGAGAAAGCAGAGCTTGCGGTCTGGTTCGGTGGAGCGTCCCTGGCATTCTGGTTCTGCTGTCCGTTTTGGATACTGGTCAGTTTCGTTGCGCTGCCGCTGGCGCTGGTTGGCCTGGTGCGGGCCTTTGTCGAGTACCGCGCATCAAAGTCGGGGCGAGCGAACAGCAGGCGAGCTGTACTGGGGGGCGTGCTGTCCCTCTTGGGGGCGACAGCGGCGATCGCCTACATAACCTTTCTGGCCGCCCATCCTGATCTTCCCGTCCAGGGGTAGTCGCCTCGCTGGCGGCCCGTTCGACTGACGAATAGACCCACCGCTTCAGGAGCGAGGTTGCGCGATCACGGGTCCGAGCTGTGAGTTCCCTGGCTTGGCGCAGTGCGGCCGAACTGCCCGCTCCTTGCCCCGGTTCCCCGTGAGTCCCCGCCCGTCGGGCTGTCTTTGATGTGGCGGAGCATGGTGTTCATGTGCGCTCTTTTCGATCCCCCCGAGCCTCGCCGTGTCTCGCCCGGCGAATACCCCGTGTGGGACCAGGCTCTCGCTCTTCTGAACCGGGACCTGGCGGTGACGCTTCCCCAGCTGGAACCGCTGCAACTGCTGGCCCTTCCGTCCCCCGATGCGGATGAACCGGAGAACGTCCACGTCGCCATGGCCAACGGCGAGTGGCACGGCAATCACCTGGACCCGAACTCACAGGACAGCCTTGCCTCTGCACTGGCGAGCGTCGCCGATGCCGCGCAGGAGACCGTCACGGAGCTTCTGTGGCAGGCGTGGCCCCTGTGCCCCGAGCACGGCCTGGGCATGCATCCAAGGGAGGATGCACAGGAGCGACTGTTCTGGTGGTGTGCGGGAGAACGATTGCGTCGCGGGCCGGATCATGTCCACGCGGCCGTGGGCGCACTCGACGCCTTGGGAGCGTCGATCCGTACAGCGTCTTGAAAACCGTCGTGGCGCGAGTCACCGTGAGTTCAAATCCCACACCCACCGCCAGCAGGAACGGCCCTTGACCAGGTAACTCGGTCAGGGGCTTCCGCGTGAACGCTGCCCGCCGGCGACCGAGGGTCCCCGCTGTTTCCCGACTGAACGGGCACGGGAGGGGCACGTCACCCAGACGGCAAATCCAGGTCGACTTCGAGCCCACCGGGTGATGTTCGTCGGTCTGGTTCCTCCCCCGCATCACGCACTACGAGTCCAGATCGGGACAGGTCTGCTTTTACGGCCGTGGCGAGCCGGCGAAGGCGATTGATCTCGTCGGCTCCGAGCGGCCTCAGCCCGAACTCGTTCTCTCCGTTCACGGCGTGCACGGTACAGCGCGGTCGGCGGAGCGACTTTGGGCGGGAGCTGCCATGGGGCGAGTGATCATGCCCCCTAAGGCTTCCGGCGAGTCGGGCAGTCTGTGGACCTGCCCGTGAAGCACGACGTTGGGGCCGTGATCTTCGAGGCTCGCCCCATGGTGGGATGGCAAAGGCCCCCAGCCATGATCGGCTGGGGGCCTTTTTCCTGGTGGGCGCGGACGGTTTCGAACCGCCGACATCCGCCTTGTAAGGGCGGCGCTCTACCACTGAGCTACGCGCCCAGGACGAGTCGACAGCCTACATTGCCCGGGGGGATACCCCGCAAACCCGTATCGGGGCGGGGGTTGTCCCTACCTCGGTTCCGGGAGTCTCCCGGATCGTCCGGGGATGTGCGTCTCTCTACCTTCGAAGTGGCTTCGTCGGCCGGCTCCGGCCGAGGTCCACCCGGTCCAGGGCCGGTCGTCCGGTCCCGAAGCCGTGGAGTTCTCGCCGATCGTCCCAGGGGGATCCGTCATGGCCCGTACACGCGCCCGTACCGCCACCCGTACCCGTACCGCCGCCCTCGCCGCCCTTGTTCTCGTGGTCGGTGGTGGGGTCGGCGCCTGTGGGGCCTCGGCGGGGAACGACAAGGAACCCGAGACCCGGACCTTCGGGCTGCACGGGCGGAGCCTGACCGTCGACTCGGGCGACTCCGCGCTCGATCTGGTCGTGTCCGATTCCGCGAAGGCGGGTGAGATCCGGGTCACCCGGTGGTTCCAGGGGCGGGTCACGCTCGGCGGGGATCCGAAGGTCACCTGGGCCATGGAGGACGGCGACCGGCTGGTGCTGGGGATGAAGTGCTCCGGTGTCGTCGCCGACTGTTCGGCCCGCCACCGGATCGTGGTGCCGCGCGGGGTGGCCGTCACGGTCGAGGGCGGGGACGGACGGGTGAGCGCGAAGGGCTTCACGGAGGCGTTGACCATCCGTACGGGGGACGGTTCGGTCCGGGTCGGCGACTCCTCGGGAGCACTCGACCTGCACAGCGGCGACGGCTCCGTCCGGGCCGTCGGGGTGGACGCCCGCCGGATCCGGGTCCGTACCGGCGACGGCTCGGTGCGGCTCGAACTCGCCGCCGTGCCGGACCTCGTGGACTCCCGCAGCGGTGACGGCTCCGTCTCGATCGTGCTGCCCCGGGCCACGTACCGCGTCACGGCCGGGAGCGGGGACGGCTCGGTCCACGTGGACGTGCCCCGCGACCGTTCCAGCTCCCACCTCGTCACCGCGCACACCGGCGACGGAAAGATCACGGTACGGACAGCGAACTGACCGGCCCGTGTGTTCGTCTTCAACCGGTGGGAGAATGACAGCCGGGCAAGGCGGATGACAGCACGGGAGAGGGATGTGACGGCGACACCTTCGCGGCCGTTTTCGCCGTTCGCGGGGCCCGCGCGGCCCGCACGCCCGCTCGGCGGCGTCCGACGGGACCTCCCGTCGCCACGCCCGCCGTCGTCCCGGCAGCCCACGCGGCCCACAGCCCCGGCGCGGTCCACCCCGTCCGCACAGCCGACCTCCTCGGCCTCGCCGACGCCACAGCCGACGCCACGGTCGACGCCCTCAGCCCTGTCGGCGCAACCGACCCCCGCGCCCCCGACACCGGCCCAGGCGCCGACCTCGGCCGAGACAGAGACCCCGGCCCCGGCCCCGGCGCCGACCTCGGCCGAGACAGAGACCCCGGCCCAGGCGCCCGCCCCAGCGCCGACCCCGGCCCCAGCCCCGGCCCCGTCCCACCTCGCCCGTGACATGTTCACCCTCATGGCGCTCCCCCTGCTGGCCGCCCTCGCGCTGCCCGCGGCCTTCGCCGGAGGCGGTGGTGGCACCCGGCGCTGGTTCGGCGGGCGGTCCGAGAGCCAGCGGGCCGAGGCGCAGGCCGCCAAGGACGCCGCCGCCGCCGCGTTCTACGAGCTCGACACCGCCCAGCGCGACCTGCGGATCTCGATCGAGACCATCACGGCCGTGGACGACTCCCCGGCCGCCCGGCGCGTGGTCGCGGACTTCGCGGCGCTTGGCCGGCGGATCGACGAGGCCAGCGAGAAGTACATCACCGCCGTCGACGCGCACGATCTCGACCGGGACGAGCTGGAGGCGTCCGCCGCCGCGCGGGCCCGCACCGAACTGGTCGCCGCGAAGGACGAGCTGGGCCGGGTGAAGGCCGACCTGGACCGGTTCGAGCAGAGCCTCGGGCCGCTGCTCGGCAAGGCCGAGACCCAGCTCGCCCGGCTGGCGCCGGCCGTCGAGCGGGCCCGGCAGGCCCTGCTGGCCGCCTCGAACGCCCTCGACGCCGTACGGCGGTCCGGACTGAGGGCCGACGACCTCGCGGCCCGGCTCGCCGCGCTCGGGCCCGAGCTGACCAAGCTGAACCAGGGGGCCGGGCAGCACGGCGTACCGGAGACGCTGGAGCGTGCCGAGCGGGTCTCGCGGGAGGCCGCTGCGGTGCGCACGGAGGCGGAGCGGCTGCCGGAGCGGGCCGCGGAGATCGACCACCGGCTCGTCTCGCTGCGGACCCGGGCGCAGGCGCTGACGACCCGCGCCGGGCAGGTGGAACCGGTGCTGAGCGAGTTGCGGCGGCGGTTCTCGGCGGCGTGCTGGCAGGACCTCCAGCGGGTGCCGGAGCAGGCCGCGGAGAACGTACGGCAGGCCGAGGCGAAGCTGAACGAGGCGCGGGCCGCACGGGAGGCGCAGCGCTGGCCGGACGCGGCGTCGCTGCTGGCGACGGTGCGGGCGCTGCTGAACACCACGGACGAGGCGGTGTCCGCGGCCGGCGACCGGCTGCGGCGGCTGAACGCCGTGCAGAAGGATCCGCAGCAGGAGATCGACCGGACCCGGTTCGCGATCCGGGACGCGCAGCGGCTGGCGATGTCGGGCCGGTCGACGCCCGATCCGCGGCAGGCCCGTCCGCTCGACGACTCCGTCGGCCGGCTGGACCGGGCCGTGGCCACCCTGGAGGGCCGCCACCCCGACTACTGGCACTTCCTGACCGAGACGGAGGCCGTCCGGCAGACGGTGGCCCGGGTGGTCGCGCAGATCCGCGAGGAGCGCGGCGGCGCCTGAGGACCCCGGAAGGCGGCGCCTGAGGACCCCGGGAGGGTCCCGAGGGCGCTCCGGGCGTCCTCGGAACCCTCGTGCGAAGCCCTTCCCCTCGGCTCACCCGCGCGGGGCCGCCGAAGGGCCGGGCGCCGGCCGGGCCGTGATCAGGTGCGGTACGCGTAGTACGCGGCGTTCGGGTACGCGGCGAGCAGGCTCGACACCGACCGGCGGTAGGTGTCGGTGTCGTGGTACGTCACGTACGGCACCCCGCTCGCGCTGCGGTACGACGTGATCATGGAGTGGTCCTTGGACCCGTCCTTGTCGAAGTCCATCTGCATGACGTCGCCGACGTCCATCTGGTAGACGTTCGCCAGGGGCGTGGAGCGCTGGGCGGTCTGGGTGAACCAGGACCACTCGTTGACGCCGACCCAGGTGTCGGTCTGGGTGGACGAGGTGTAGTTCCAGCTGCCGTAGTCCTCGTCGGAGCTCGCGACCGTGGCCCAGCCGCCCGCCTTCAGGGACTGGCTGACGTAGTTGGTGCAGTCGCCGCCGACGGAGTTGAAGCTGCGGTAGGCGGGGTTGTAGTTCTTCCACCAGGTCTCGGCGTACGTGGCCATGGCCGCGTAGTCGTACGGGCCGCCGGTGAGCGTCTTGGGGCTGGCGGGCGCGGGGTAGGTGGTCGCTGCCCGGGGGGCGTCGACAGCGGCCGTCGGGGTCCTGCGGACCGTCGTGGGGGCGGGTTCGTTGACCTGCCGGGGGCCCTTGTCCGTCGTGCGCTCGCCCGTGACGGTCCAGCCGCCGTGCGGCCCGGCGGCGAAGGTCAGGACGTGGTGCGCGCGAAAGCCCGTGGTGGCGGGCTCGTCGCCGCGGATCCTGCGGTACGTGAGGGTGGTGGTCTCGGTGACCCAGGCGGTGGCCAGCCGGCCGGTGACCCGGGTCCGGTCCACGGCGACCTCGGTGTCGGCGGCGCTGTAGGCCTCGCCGAGGGCCGCGAGGCGGGAGCGGGTGCCGTGCAGCGAGGTGAGGGCGGAGTTCTCGGTGCGGGCGAGGGCGGCGGACACCCGTACGCCCGCGGTGGTCGCCCTGAGGGCCGTACGGGCTTCGGGGGCCCGGTCCAGCAGGGCGGCGGTGCGGTCGGTGAACACGGCGTCGGCGACGCGCCCGAAGGCGGCGGCCGTCGACGCGGTCACGCGGGGGGCGGGGGCCGCCGCGTGGGCGGCGGACAGCGGAAGCAGGAGGGCGGAGAGGGTGATCGCGCCCACGACGGAACAACCGCGGCTTAACTTCTTCGGTGTCACTGGTGATTCTCCTTGGTCCCCGGTCGGACTCCAGGGAGAAGAATCTTTACATGTCCCACTCAACTGTGCGGACTCCGAGGGGAGTTCGCGGCGGCCGCAACCAAGTCCTTTATGTCGTAGGTAGGTTGATCTCCATGCGTGATCGCGGGGCCGACGGAGCGGCTCCGGGACCTACTTGACCACGGTCGACCAGTCCGGCGACTGGGCGGGGTCCAGACCGCGCAGGCGCTCCAGGGTCTCGGGCTTCTGCACGTCGAGCCAGTTGGTCAGCTCTTGGAAGGACACACAGCGAACGCCCTTCTTCGTGCACACGTTCTTGATGACCTGGTCGATGGCCTTCATGTAGATGCCGCCGTTCCAGTCCTCGAAGTGGTTGCCGATGAACAGCGGTGCCCGGCTGCCGTAGTAGACCCGGTTGAAACCGGCCATGTACGAGTTGACGGTCTCCTGCTGCCACTGCGGGTACTGGACCGGGTTTCCCTCGGTCTCCCCGTCGGACTGGTTGTAGAGGAAGTTGAAGTCCATGGACAGGCCTTGGTACTTGCCGTTCTCGTAGGGGAGCATCTGCAGCGGGAAGTCCCAGACGCCCTCCTTCTTCTTGGGCCAGATCTGGAAGTCGCCCGCGGAGCTGGCGTCGTAGCGCCAGTTGTACTTCTTCGCCGTGGCCTTCATGGCCAGCAGCAGGTTCTTCTGTCCTTCGAGGCAGGGCGCGCGCCCGCCGCTGATGGCACGGGTGGCGTCGAAGGGGAGCGGCGGCAGGTCGGTGTAGCCGGTGTTGGTCTTCCACTTCTCGACGAAGGAGAAGAACTGGTTGATCTCGCTCTCCCACTCCGTGACGCTCCAGTCACCGCCGCCCTTGTCGCCGCAGAAGTGGCCGTTGAAGTGGGTGCCGATCTCGTTGCCCTGCTTCCAGGCCTTGCCGAGTTCCGCCAGCGTGGTGCGGATGTGCTCGTCGGTGGCGTAGCTGATGGCCGCCGAACCCGGGGCGTGCATGGGCGGTTCGTAGAGCGACTTCTTGTCCTTGGGCAGCAGGTAGATGCCGGTCAGGAAGAACGTCATGTGGGCGTTGTACTGCTGGGCCAGCTCCCGGTAGTGCGAGAAGAGCTGGTCGTCGCCCTGGAGCGCTCCGTCCCAGGAGAAGACGACGAACTGGGGAGGCTTCTCACCGGGTTTGAGCGGGACGGCCTTCAACTCGCCCTTCTGCGGGCCCGTGTAGGAGGTGGAGCCGTCGCCCAGTACGTGGGTCTTGCCGTCCCACACCGGTTCCTTCTTCACCTTGGCGGTCTCGGGACCGTGCGCGCGGGCCGACGCGGCCGGTGCGGTGTGGTCGGTGTTGAGGGCCAGGTAGGTGGCGGCCGTGGACGTGACGACGAGGAAGGCCGTCATGGCCGCGAACCCCTGGCGTGCGGAGGCGGCGGCAGACACGGGATCGGACTCACGGCGTCGGCGCCGGCTGTGCTTCGAGTTCATACGGGGCACATTCTGCGAGGGGGACGGAAGGAGCGTGGCGCGGCCACCGGGTGGCCGTCGGCGGGGGCCGGACCGGGCGGCCGGCCGACGGGATCAGCGGAGCGGGCTCATCGCACCCGACCAGATGCCGTAGGGCACGTCGGCGACGGGTGCGCCGGCGATCCCCTTGAGCGGCAGTGGTTCCAGGCTCTTGGTCAGGTCGATGCGGTACAGGACCACGGCCGTCGAGACGGAGTTGTTCGAGCCGACGTACCAGGCGGCCTTGTCGTCCAGCGTGGCACCCCGCTTGGCGGCCACCTTCGCCGTCAGGGGGGCCGCGCCCGGGTGTCCGGCGCGGAAGGAGTCGGAGAGCGCGTCGGTGACCTGGCGGGCCACCTCGGCGCGCATCGCGCGATGGGGTGCGGGCATGTCGAGGCGGACAGCGGAACCGTTGCGGGTGATGCGGCGGACCGAGTACGGCTCGTAGTGCGTCCCGTCGGCGGCGAAGGTGGCGTAGGCGCTGGCCATCCGGATGGCGCTGGGTGTGGCGGCGCCGAGGGACATGTTCGGCACCTGCGGTCCGATGCTGGACGAGAGCAGGCCCGAGGCCTCGGCGGTCTCGCGCACCTTGTCCAGGCCGGCGTCCATGCCGAGCTGCATGAACGGGGTGTTCACGTTCGAGGCGAGGGCCGAACGCAGGCTGATCGGGCCGTAGTTCTTGTTGCCCTCGTTGTGGGCGGCGACCTTCTTGCCGCCGCGGTCCCAGTAGGGGCCCTCGGGTGTGCTGACGGGGACGCCGTCGTTGCCGTCGTACACGCTCTCCGGGGTGACCGGAGTGGCCGGGCCCTCACGGGTCTTGTGGACGCCGTTCTCCAGGGCGGCCGCGTAGACGAACGGCAGGAAGGCCGAACCGGCGGGCACGGTGGTCGCGTTGGACTCGTTGTAGCCCTGCCGGCGGTGGTCGGGGCCGCCGTAGACGGCGAGGATCCGGCCGTCGTCGGCGATCGAGGCGGCGCCGTAGTGGGCGGCCTTCGCGTTGGCCGGGTCGCTCTTGTTCGTGGCCTTGCGGGCCTTGGCGACGGCGTCGGTCAGCGCGGTCTCGCGATCGCGGTCGAAGGTCGTGTAGATCTGGTAGCCGCCGAGGTCGAAGTCCCGGTCGGAGATGTGCCCGGCCTTCTTGGCGTACTGGGTGGCCAGTTCGACCAGGTAGTCGCTCTGCTTGCCGGTGTCGTAGCCGCCGGACTGCTTGATCGGCTCGGGGAACTTGGTGTACTTGGCCCGCTCGGTGGCCGAGAGCTTGCCGGTCTTGACCATGCGGTCGAGGATCCAGGACCAGCGTTCCACGGCCCGCTTGTGGTTGGCCTTGCTCAGGGTGGGGTCGTAGAGGCCCGCGCCCTTGAGGAGCGAGGCGAGGAAGGCGCCCTCGCTGGCGTTGAGGTGGCTGACGTCCTTGCCGTAGTAGGCCTGCGAGGCCCGCTGGAGGCCGTAGGTGCCGCGGCCGAACCAGCTGGTGTTGAGATAGCCCTCGAGGATCTTGTCCTTGCTCATCCTGTTGTCGAGCTTGAGGGCGATCATGGCCTCGGTGAACTTGCGGCTCACCGAACGGTTCTGGGTCAGATAGACGTTCTTGACGTACTGCTGGGTGATCGTGGAGCCGCCCTGGGTGTCCCCCTGGCCGACGGTCTTCACGATGGCGCGGGCCAGGCCCCTGGCGGAGATGCCGGGGTCGCTGTAGAAGCTCTCGTTCTCCGCGGCGAGGACGGCCGAACGCACGTCCACGGGGATGTCCTTGAGCGGCATGGCCTGGCGCCGGACCCAGCCGGTACGGGCCATCGGGGTGCCGTCGGACCAGAAGTAGACGTTGTCCTGCTGGGTGGCGTACGTGTTGAGGTTCTGGGGTATGTCCGTTGCCGCGTAGGCGATGACGAGCAGCGTGCCGCTCAGTCCTATGGACAGGGCGAACGCGCCGAGCCACTGGCGCCAGGAGGGGAGCCATCGCCGCACACCGGTGCGTCCGGGGCGCGGGTAGGCGGGTTTGAGCCGGCGGGCGAACGGCGCGAGCCTGGTGGCCAGTCGGGACAACTGGGAGGGCTCGGAGGGCTTGCGGCGGCTGCCGCGACCGCGCTGCGGTCCCGATGTGTCAGCCACGGCGCGCTCCTGCGCACGGGCGGCCCAACGACAGGGGATTCGGGGCACCGGTGCGATGCCATGTCCTGGTCACGACTGCGTCTCCCTCCGCACTTCGGAATTGCGCGCGCGGGTAGTTGCAGCGGCCGCTTTCGCGGCTGCGAGCCCCCCTCCCCGACCTTGCGGCTCGTCGCGGCCCTATTAAATTATCAGCGACCAATGCAATCCCTTCGATCAGCAACGAGACAAAAAAGCTCAGAGGTCAACGAGCGCCCCCCGCCTGCCCTCTTGGAGCACCTGTCACCCACGTCCCGCGGGCCCCGGCACGCCACGTCGCGCGAAGGATCCTGAGCCCTCCTGACGGCGGCCCGTTCCGGTTAACCTGTGCGCATGCCTCGCTACGAGTACCGCTGCCGGACCTGCGGCGACACCTTCGAACTGAGCCGTCCCATGGCCGAATCGGCCGCTCCCGCGGCCTGTCCCGCAGGGCACGGGGACACCGTCAAACTGCTGTCGACGGTCGCCGTCGCCCGGGGTGGTTCCGCGTCCGCTCCGGCCCCCGCGCCGCGTTCCGGCGGCGGCGGAGGCGGGTGCTGCGGCGGCGGCTGCTGCGGCTGACGGCGGGGATTTCTTACCAACTCTTCAGCCGCGTCGGGGCCGGACCCGGCGTGTCGCGACGGAACGGCCCCGGTCGGCCCCAACAGGGCCGCACCGGGGCCAAGTTGCCCACATCTCCCGAAACCGCCCCGGCCCGGGTGCCGCAGTCGCTCAGACCAGGCCCTGGCCGGCTCCCGCGGCGGCGCTCAGGAACTCGCGCAGGATCCGCTCCCCCGCCATGACACCGCGCTCCGGCAGGGCGGTGATCGCCGGTGCCGTCCAGTCGGCCTCGGCGAGTTCGCCGTGGCCCGGACGCCAGCCGCGGTCGGCGGCGAGCAGCAGGTCCGCGTCGAGCAGCGAGTCCCCCGCCCCGAGGGTGAGGACGGCCCCCGTACGGCGGGCGACCTCACGCACGGCCGCGCTCTTGGTGAGCGGCCTCGGCACGGCGTAGATCTTGCGGCCCTGCAACGAGACGGTGTAGCCGCGGTTCTCCGCCCACACGGCCAGGTCCTTGACCCACTCCTCGGGGAGCAGTTCCCGCTCCACCACCAGATAGGCGAACAGGTCCTCGGCGACCCGGTGCTTGCGCAGCCACACCGGGTCCGCGGTCGCCTCCAGGTGCTCGCGCACCTCGTCGAGCGGCGCGCACTCGGCGGCGAGCCGCTCCTTGACCGCCGCGTGCCAGTCGAGGTCGGAGACACCGTCGACGAGCAGATGACCGCCGTTCGCGCAGATGGCGTACTCGGGGGCGGGGCCGGGCAGGTTGATGCGCTGGTACTGCTTGCGGGTGCGGGTCGTGGTGGGCACGAAGTGGGCGATGTCACCGAGTTCGGTGAGCAGCCCGGCGGCCGTCTCCGTCATGTAGGAGAGGGGTTTGTTCTCGTGCACCTCGACGCACAGCAGCCGGGGCGCGCGGGCGTCCGGCATGGTGAGCGCGAGGGCGGCGGCGGAGTAGATGAGCGTGCGGTCGAGGTCGCTGGCGACCAGTGCCTTGGGCAGGGACATCAGAGGGTCACCGCCTTGCCGTCGGCACCGGTCGCGCCGCGCGTGTACTTCGGGTGGATCAACCCCACACAGGTGTACGGGAGTTCCTCGACCTCCTCGACGGGCACCCCGCGCTGCCCGGCGAGCAGCCGGACGTGGTCGAGGTCGGCGCCGGCTCCGGCGCGCGCGAGGATCTTCCAGGGGACCCGGCGCAGCAGCACCCGGGTGGTCTCGCCGACGCCCGGCTTGACGAGGTTCACGTCGTGGATCTCGTACTCCTCGCTGATGCGCTCGACCGCGGCCCAGCCCTCCCAGGTGGGCGTCCGGTCGGCGGCGAGGAGTTCCTTCGCCCGGTCGCGGGCCGATTCGGCGACCTCGGGGAAGCGGGCGGCGACGGCGTCGAGGAACTCGACGGAGACGTCGGCGCCGGCGAGCTCGCGGTAGAACTTCGCGCCGTGGAAGTCGTGTTCGCCGACCAGGTCGGCGCGCAGGACGGTCCGCGAGATCAGCCCGGAGACGGTCGAGTTGAGGCAGGCGGAGGGGATGAGGAAGTCCTCGCGGGTGCCGTACGTGCGCACGCAGGAGCCCGGGTCGGCGAGCACCGCTATCTCCGGGTCGAACCCGGTGATGCCCTCGGCCTCCTCGAACTCCGTGATGGCGTCGGCGAGTTCGCGGGTGATGGCGCCCTTGCCGGTCCAGCCGTCGACGAAGACGACGTCGGCCGGGTCGTGGTGGGCGGCGAGCCAGCGCAGCGCGTTGGCGTCGATGCCCCGGCCGCGGACGATGGAGACGGCGTAGTGCGGCAGGTCCAGGCCGTGCTGGTGCTGCGCCCAGCGGCGCATCAGGACGCCGACGGGGGTGCCGGCGCGGGCCAGGGACACCAGGACGGGGCGCGGGGAGCGGTCGGCGAGCACGAGTTCGGTCACGGCGCCGACGGCCTCGGCGATCCGGGCGGCGGAGGCGGTGAGGGCCGCCTGGAAGAGCTCCTGGTACTCGGGGCTCGGCTGGTACTCGACCGGCAGCGACTCGGCGTAGTGGGCGCCGCCGCTCTGGATGGCCTCCTCGCGCTCCTCGGTGGGCGCCTCCAGCGTCACGTCCGACAGGTCCCGCAGCAGCCAGCCGACCTCGTCGGGGGCGTACGAGGAGAAGGCGGGGCCACGAAGGGGCTCGGGCAGCATGGAGGGCCTTTCGGTGGACGGCCGTGCGGGCGCGTACGAGGGCACGACGGCGAGCAGGACATGCGGGATGTGTGCCGCCAACTGTGCCAACAGGCCGTCGGGAGCGTGCAGTTCGGGGGTGTCGGCGGTGGAGTCGACCACCGCCACGACGGCGTCGAAGCCGGCGCCCGCGACGTTGTAGGCGTAGCGCTCGCCGGGCCCGTCGTCCGGGTCGTCGTGGGCGGGGAAGGCGAGGCGGCTGCGGATGGCGTAGCCGGGGTCGTCGAGGGCGAGCACCGGGGAGCGGGTGGTGGTGGAGAAGCGCACCTCGGCGGGAAGCGTCCGCTCCAGTTCGTGGGCGAGCCGCAGCGGCGCGTACATCAGCTCCTCGAAGCCGAGGACCAGGACACGGTCCGCGCCGTCGGGCAGGGCGTCGGCGAGGCGCCCCGCCATCGCGGGCAGGGCCGCCTCCAGGCGTATTCGGTGTCCGGGCGTGAACCCGTGCCGTCCGCCGTCCGGGAGGCCGTGCGGCCAGCCGAGACCGACACGGACGGCGGCCGGGGCGACGCGTGCCGCCTCTTCGCCCTGCGCGCCCTGTTCACGCTGAGCGCCCTGAGCGCCCTGTTCGCCGTGGGCGGGACGCTCGTCGTGGGCGGGACGCTCGTCGTGGGTGGGACGCTCGTACCGGGCGACCAGGGCCGTCCCCTTGGCCAGGACGTCCTCGGGCAGGCGCACCGTGCCCGAGGCGGCCGCGACCAGGTCCACGCGGGCGCCGATGTCCCCGGCGAACTTCTCGAAGCGCGCGTGATCGGCGGGTGAGCGCATGTCGACCAGCGCCACGACCACGTACCGCTCGCGCGGATAGCGCCGGTGCAGGTCGCGGATCGTGTTCAGGACGGTGTTGCCGGTGGAGAACTCGTCGTCGACGAGGACCAGCGGGCCGGAGCCCGCGAGCAGTCCCGGGTCCTCGGGAAGCAGGAGGTGCGAGGTGGCGTGCGAGTGGGACTCCTCGAAGCCGCCCGCCCGCCGGACCCCGCGGACCGGCCGGCGCGTGGAGTGGAGGTAGGGCGCGACGCCGATCCCGTCCGCGACGGAGTGCCCGAGCCCGGTGGCCGTCTCGGCGTACCCGAGGACGACGGCCGCGCGGGCGTCCTCGGTGCCCAGCAGCTCACGCACCCGCCGCCCGAGCTCGACGCCGTACCCGTGGATCACGGCCGGGGACTGCGGCACGTGCTTGCCCAGGACGTTCGAGACGAGCAGGTGGGCCCGCTTGGGGTTGCGCCGCAGGGCGAGCCCCAGCAGGCCGCTCAGGCCCTCGTCACCGACGAGCTCGACACCGAGCCGCTCGGCGACCCAGGTCCCCGTCCACACCGGCTCCTGCGGGGCCTCGACGCGGTCCGGGGCGTTGACGCCGTCCGGGCCGCTGCCGCCGCCGGAGCGGCCGGGGTGGTTCGGGTCGTGTGCTGGGGTGTTCATCTGGTCCTTGCTGTCGGGGGTGCGCTGCGCTCGGCCGGGCCGGCTCACGCCAGGATTCCGGCGGTGAGCAGCTCGACGAAGCCGATGTCCTCGTGGGCGACCCCGAAGACCTCGGCGCGCAGCAGGGTGCGCTCGGCCCAGGCGCGATGCGGCTTCACCTCGTTCATTTTGTTCGTGTACGCCGATCTCAGTACACCCCCGCCGCCGCGCTCCGGCCTGAGGATGTCCTGGGCGTCGCTGTACTCCTCGTGGCTGACCACGGACAGCGCGTGGACGGGCGGCACGTGCGAGGGGTGGATGCAGGTCTTGCCCATGAGCCCGTTGGCCTGGTCGAGGGCGATCTCGCGCAGCAGGCCGTCCATGGCGTGCTCCAGCAGCTTCTCGCGCAGTTCCTCCGCCTCGCCCTCCAGGAAGGGGCTGCGGCGCAGCTGGGGCTTGAACATGCGTTCCTGGACGCGGAAGTACTCCCACACCGGTCCGGTGACGGTGAAGCCGGTGCCGTCGGCCCGCCCCAGCATGTTCACCACGTCGGCGATCACGGAGGCGACCACCTGGACGTCGTAGGCGGTCATGTCGGGGGCGCGGCGCAGCCCGTAGGAGGAGCAGAAGTCGGTCACGCCGAGGCGCAGCGCGAGGACCCGGTCGCGGTACTTGTCGACGGCGCGGGAGATGCCCTCCAGGGTCTCCACGCGCGATTCGCGGTAGAGCAGCTCGGGGGACTCCAGGACGGGCATGGCGAAGAGCCGTCTGCCGCTCTCCGCCTCGGCGGTGGTGAGGGCCTCCAGGAAGGGGGTGCCGCGCTCCTCGGTGAACTTGGGCATGACGAATCCGGACAGCAGCCGGACGGCCGGGCCCAGACGCCGTACGAGGTCGGGGATCTGCTCGGGGAAGCGGACCCGCACGAACAGCAGGGGTAGTTCGACGGAGTCCTGGCGGGACGCGAGGTCCTCGAACTGGCGGACCAGGTTCGCCTCGGCGCCCACGACCTCGGCGTCGTCGATGGAGTCCTCCAGGCACAGCACCATGGAGACGACACCGCGTGTGGTCTGTTTGACGATGTCGTCGGCCAGGGTCGGCCGGGTCGCCGGGCTGTAGAGGGTCGCCCCGAGGGCGGCGGCCAGCACTCTGGCCGGAGACTCGGACGTGAAGACGCCGGGCTCCCGGTGGAAGAGGCGCTGCCGCTCCTCCGGGGTGACGTGACCGAAATGACGCATGGGACTCCCCCGCGGCGGCTAGGTGGCCGAATGTGATGTGGCCGGTAATAGTACGTACGGATCCATGTCTGGGATTCCCACCGGGCGTGAAGTTCAGGTAACTCCGCCATGTCCATCACCGGCCGGTTCCGGAACGACCCCACATTGTCGTGACCAGGACCGACAGGGCAGGATGACGGCATGACGCACGCGATGCTGAAAGGGTCGAACGTCCCGCTGGACGCCACAGCGGTGCGCGCCGTCCTGCGCTGGACGCCCGGTCAGGGTGTCCCCGATGTCGATGCCTCCGCGCTGCTCCTCGGCCCCGACGGTCGTGTGCGATCCGACGAGGACTTCGTGTTCTACAACCAGCCCCGCCATCCGTCGGGCAAGGTGTGGCGGCTCGGCAAGAAGCGCGGCGCCGAGGGCCTCACCGACACGATCCAGACGGATCTGACGGGTGTCGAGCCCGGCGTCGGTCAGATTCTCCTGGTCGCATCGGCCGACGACGTCACCTTCGATCACGTACACGATCTGCGCATCCTGCTGTACGACGCGGCCGTCGCCGACGGTGAACCTCTGGCGTACTTCGACATCAAGCCGGAGACCGGCGCGGAGACCGCGCTGATCTGCGGCGAACTGTACCGGCGCGGGGACGGCTGGAAGTTCCGGGCGCTCGGCGAGGGCTACTCCAACGGGCTGGTGGGCCTCGCGACCGACTTCGGGATCTCGGTGGACGAGTCCGAGGCCGCCGCGGTGCCGGCTCCGGGCGCGGGGCCCGACCAGGCCGCCTGGGCCTCGCCGGCCACGGCCCACGAGACGTCGATGCCGCTGCCGCCCGAGCACTCCGCCCCGGTCACGCAGCAGGCCCCCGTCCCGCAGCAGCCCGCCTACGGCTATCCGGGGCCCGCGGCCGCCGCGCCCGGTCCCGCGTACGGCTATCCGCAGCCGGCCGGCCGGCAGGCGGATCCTTCCGCCTACGGCTATCCGCAGCCGCAGAGCGCGCCCGCCACCCAGCCCGCGTACGGCTTCCCGCAGGCGGTCGGCGCCGGGCCCGACCCGGACTTCCGGCTGCCGCCGCAGGGACCGCAGTTCCTCGGCCGCTGAGGCGGGCGGCCGCGGCGGGGGCCGCGAGGCCCGTGGGGCCGTTCCCGTGGCGCGTGGCCCCGGTGACCCGCCGGGCGGGCCGGGGCGGGCGCTAACGGTCGGCCTTGGACTTGTAGCCGCGGCCCCACTGGAGCCCCCAGCCGTAGAGGCGGTCGAGTTCGGCCTGGAAGCCGTACACGAACCTGACCTCGCGGCGCACGGTCACCTCGCCCTTGTTGCACTCGATCATGACGACGGCGCAGGACCTGGCCTGCGGATGGCGCTCGTCCAGGCCGATCTCGATGCGCGGGCCGTTGCTCGGATAGAGCGTGATGACGGCGTGCGTACGGTCGAAGGCCGGGGTCTGGTCGTAGATGTAGACGAAGACCAGCAGCCGTTTGATGTCGTCGCGGTGGTCGAGGTTGACGAAGGCCGTCTCCCCCGAGCCGGAGCCGAAGCGGTCGTCGCCGCTGAGCTTGACGAACGGCGGGGCGTTGAGCTCGCCGAAGAAGCTGCCGAGCGGCTGGACCACGCCCTTGGTGCCGTCCGCCAGCTCGTACATGACACCGAGGTCGAGGTCGACGTTCACCATGCTCTGGGTGTGCGCCTGGACCACTTCCGGTTTGAAGGCGCGCAGCGGGTGGCGCAGCAGGCTGCCGCGCTGCGGTCCGCCGATGTCGGAGGTGCGCATCCGCCAGGACAGGTTGATGCGCAGGTTCCCGCCGGCGGCGCCCTGTTTGGTGAGCGAGACCGTGTGGTTGCGCTTGTTCAGCTCGATGGAGTTGGACGCGGCGCTGCCGGAGTCGAAGTCCGCCGAGCGGCCGCGCCACAGGTCCTGCCAGATGCCCATTCGGCCCCCCACGTCCGTCGGTGTGCGGCGGGGCGGCCGCGGAGGACTCGTCCTCGGCGGCCGCCCCGTTCAGAGCGTTCCTCAGCCAGGGGGGTGTCACACCCCGGACGAGACCTCAGCCTTCTCGTCCGAGGTCGGGCCTTTTCCCTCGGCCTCGGCGAGCGCCTTGTTGCGGCGCACGGAGGACCAGAAGGACAGGGCGATCAGGACGACGCCGACGAGCCCGGTGATGACCTCGTTGATCTCGTACTGGATGGTGACCATGAGGATCACGGCCAGGGCGCCGATGGCGTAGTGGGCGCCGTGCTCCAGGTAGACGTAGTCGTCGAGGGTGCCCTGGCGGACCAGGTAGACGGTGAGCGAACGGACGTACATGGCGCCGATGCCCAGGCCGAGGGCCATCAGCACGATGTCGTTGGTGATGGCGAAGGCGCCGATGACGCCGTCGAAGGAGAAGGAGGCGTCCAGGACCTCCAGGTACAGGAACATGAAGAACGCGGCCTGGCCGGCGAGGACGACCGCGGGCTTCTTCCTGCCGCTGCGCTCGGCCTCCTCCTCGGCCTCGTGCTCCCGCTCCTCGTCCTCCTCCAGCCGGTCCTCGAAGTAGCCGGAGAGTCCACCGACGATCATGTACGTGATCAGACCGGCGATGCCGGAGACCAGCACCGTCTGTGCCTTGTCGACGTGACCGCCGCCGTGCTGGTGGGCGTGGACCGCGAAGGTCATGGAGGTGATCAGCAGGACGATCAGGGCGACGCAGACCGAGAGCATGTCGACCTTGCCGAGCTTGGCCAGCGGCCGCTCGATCCAGCGCAGCCACTGGATGTCCCGGTCCTCGAAGATGAAGTCGAGGAAGATCATGAGAAGGAACATGCCACCGAAGGCGGCGATCGACGGGTGGGCGTCGGTCACCAGCTGCTGGTACTTGTCCTTGTCGTTCAGCGCGAGATCGACCGCGTCGATCGGGCCGATCTTGGCGCTGATGGCGACGATCACGACGGGGAAGACCAGGCGCATGCCGAATACGGCGATCAGCACACCGACGGTGAGGAAGATCTTCTGCCAGAAGGCATTCATCTTCTTCAGGATTCCGGCGTTGACCACCGCGTTGTCGAAGGACAGCGAGATCTCCAGGACGGCCAGGATCGCCACGATGCCGAAGGCGGTCCACCCCCCGTAGAAGGCCGCTGCGACCAGGCCTAGCGCGGTGATCGCGAACGACCAGCCGAAGGTTTTCAGAAGCACTGGCTACCCAATCATCGTGTGGTGGGGGCACCCCCAAGCGCAGGCCCGGGGGGTGTGCAACCCCCGTGCCGTACTCGGCTTTACCTACTGTTGACCACGAAGTCTAAGGGGCCGCCTTCGGCTGATACAGGTGGGTCTAGGAAACATTGACCCCGAAGTCGAGTGCGATACCCCGCAGACCCGACGCGTATCCCTGGCCGACGGCGCGGAACTTCCATTCGGCGTTGTAGCGGTAGACCTCGCCGAAGATCATCGCCGTTTCGGTGGAGGCGTCCTCGGAGAGGTCGTAACGGGCGAGTTCCTGGCCGTCCGCCTGGTTGACGACCCGGATGAAGGCATTGCTGACCTGGCCGAAGGTCTGGCCGCGGTTGTCGGCGTCGTGGATGGAGACCGGGAAGACGATCTTGTCGACGACGGCGGGCACCTTCGCGAGGTCGATCAGGATCGACTCGTCGTCGCCCTCGCCCTCACCCGTGAGGTTGTCGCCGGTGTGCTCCACCGAGCCGTCGGGGCTCTTGAGCTGGTTGTAGAAGATGAACCACTCGTCCCCGAGCACCCGGCCGCCGCTGCACAGCAGGGCGCTGGCGTCGAGGTCGAAGTCGGCTCCGGTGGTGGAGCGCGCGTCCCAGCCGAGCCCGATCATCACATTCGTGAGGTTCGGTGCGGCCTTCGAGAGGGAGACATTGCCCCCCTTGGCGAGCGTGACGCCCATGATGCTGGTCCTCCCCGAGGTTCGATCTTCACTTGGTACGGCCGGTCCGGTGCCGCGCCGGGCCAGGACAGCAACGCTAC
>NZ_JBHXDQ010000064.1:43882-55399 GCF_042725875.1 Streptomyces sp. NPDC127038
CCTCGCTTCCCCCCGTTTTTGGTGCCCCCACGTGTTTTTCGATATTATGTTCCTCGGCCCGGCCTCGCCCCGCGCGGCCCCGCGCCCCCCCCGGACCGGGATGCCCGAGGGCTGTGGCTCAGACGTTGACGCCGAAGTCCTGCGCGATACCGCGCAGGCCCGATGCATACCCCTGGCCGATGGCGCGGAACTTCCATTCGGCGCCGTTGCGGTAGAGCTCGCCGAAGACCATCGCGGTCTCCGTCGAGGCGTCCTCGGAGAGGTCGTAGCGCGCGATCTCGGCCTCGCCGGCCTGGTTCACCACGCGGATGTACGCGTTGCGGACCTGGCCGAAGGACTGCTGGCGGTTCTCGGCCTCGTAGATGGAGACCGGGAACACGATCTTCGAGACGTCGGCGGGAACGGCGGCGAGGTTGACCTTGATCTGCTCGTCGTCGCCCTCGCCCTCACCGGTGATGTTGTCGCCGGTGTGCTCGACCGAGCCGTCGGGGCTCTTCAGGTTGTTGAAGAACACGAAGTTCTGGTCGGTGCTGACCTTGCCGTCCGCGTTCGTGAGGATGGCGCTGGCGTCGAGGTCGAAGTCCACGCCGGTGGTCGTACGGGCGTCCCATCCCAGGCCGACGATGACCGCGGTCAGTCCCGGGGCCTCCTTCGACAGCGATACGTTGCCGCCCTTGCTGAGGCTGACTCCCACGAGTCCTCCCAATGGTGTTCAGGGGCGGGGAGCCCCGTAGGTGCGTTGGTATCGGATCAACGGTTCGATCCTAGTGACGGGTTCCCGTGCCTTGCAGGGCTTGGAACCGAAGAATCACAGGGTGTCGAGCGCCTTGACGTACTCGTTCAGGTCACGCGCGTCCGGCAGCGCGTTGACGACGGTCCAGCGGACGACGCCCTCCTTGTCGATGATGAACGTGCCGCGCACGGCGCAGCCCTTGTCCTCGTCGAAGACGCCGTAGGCGCGCGAAATGTTGCCGTGCGGCCAGAAGTCGGAGAGCAGCGGGTACTCCAGGCCCTCCTGCTCGGCGAAGACGCGCAGCGTGTGGATGGAGTCGTTGGAGACCGCGAGGAGCTGGGTGTCGCGGTCGGTGAACTGCGGCAGATTGTCGCGCAGGGAGCAGAGCTCGCCGGTGCACACGCCGGTGAAGGCGAAGGGGTAGAAGAGCAGTACGACGTTCTTCTCGCCACGGAAGTCGGACAGCTTCACGGTGGCGCCGTGGTTGTCCTTCAGCTCGAAGTCCGGGGCCTTGGTACCGACCTCGACGGCCATAGTCACTCGCTTCCCTTCCAAGGGTCTGTTCGGGTGACGACCAGCGTACGCAGTGATCGGCTCGGGGCGGCGGCGCGACCCCGGCGGGGTCCCCCGGGTGCCGGTTCCCGGAATGCGTGAGGCCCCCGCCGAGGTGGCTCGGCGGGGGCCTCACGGATGTTCTGGCTTGCAGACGGGGCTCAGCTCAGCGCTTCGACTTGGGGGTGGCCAGGCGGGTGCCCGACCAGTCCTTGGCGACGGAGATGCTCTTCGTCTGGGAGAGGCCGGCTGTCTGTGCGGCATCACTGATGTCGCTGGGCTCGACGTAGCCGTCCCTGCCGGTCTTCGGGGTCAGCAGCAGGATCATGCCGCCGTCCTCAAGGAACCCGATGGCGTCCACCAGCGCGTCCGTGAGATCGCCGTCCTCGTCCCGGAACCACAACAGCACCACGTCGGCGACGTCGTCGTAGTCCTCGTCGACCAGATCCTGGCCGATCAGAGATTCGATGCTTTCACGGAGCTCGTTGTCAACGTCGTCGTCGAAGCCGATCTCCTGGACCACCTGTCCGGGCTCGAACCCCAGCCTGGCGGCCGGGTTGGTCCGCTCCTCCGCGTGGTCCGCGGTCGCGCTCACGGCTTGCCTCCTGATCATGTTTCGGAATTGGGGTCTCCCTCTGCTCGTACGGAGCGGGGGGATGTCAGCCACGCGCGTACGCGAAGCGTTGGCCGTAGTCCACACGGGCGGAGCGGATCGCGCAAGTACCCGGCCGTCGAGACCGCCGAAACGGTGACGATCCTGGCAGTGCGCACGCAACTCCCGTTGGGCCATCATGACGCCACGTGACGGGCACCACACACTTCTGCCCCATTTGTCCCCTTCGGAACCCTTGGGGCGTGCGAAAGCCGAACGGCTTTGCGGAACGCGTCACGCCCTGAGCGTATCGTTACGTTTTGGTCGAGACCGCCCCAACGGTCCGGACGAGCGTTTCGGTTACCCCCAGGTAGAGATGACGTAGGCGTTCGCGGGGTACACGATGGGGATCGGTGCAGAAGCAGGGAAAACCCACCGAAGACAGCCCTCTGACAGCGAAGGAACAGCGTGGCTCCCGGATCCGATCGCAACCCGATCATCATTGGCGGCCTTCCCAGCCAGGTCCCGGACTTCGACCCCGAGGAGACTCGGGAGTGGCTCGACTCCCTCGACGCCGCCGTGGACGAGCGCGGCCGCGAGCGGGCCCGTTATCTGATGCTCCGGCTGATCGAGCGGGCCCGTGAGAAGCGCGTGGCCGTGCCCGAGATGCGCAGCACGGACTACGTCAACACGATCGCCACCAAGGACGAGCCGTTCTTCCCCGGCAACGAGGAGATCGAGCGCAAGGTCCTCAACGCGACCCGCTGGAACGCGGCCGTGATGGTCTCCAGGGCACAGCGCCCGGGCATCGGCGTCGGCGGCCACATCGCGACCTTCGCCTCCTCCGCCTCGCTCTACGACGTCGGCTTCAACCACTTCTTCCGGGGCAAGGACGAGGGCGACGGCGGCGACCAGATCTTCTTCCAGGGGCACGCCTCGCCGGGCATCTACGCCCGCGCGTTCCTGCTGGACCGGCTCTCCGAGCAGCAGCTCGACGCGTTCCGCCAGGAGAAGTCGAAGGCTCCCCACGGACTGTCCTCGTACCCGCACCCGCGGCTGATGCCGGACTTCTGGGAGTTCCCGACCGTGTCGATGGGCCTCGGTCCGCTCGGCGCGATCTTCCAGGCGCGGATGAACCGCTACATGGAGGCGCGCGGGATCGCGGACACCTCCAGATCCCACGTTTGGGCGTTCCTGGGCGACGGCGAGATGGACGAGCCGGAGTCGCTCGGCCAGCTGTCGATCGCCGCGCGCGAGGGCCTGGACAACCTGACCTTCGTCGTGAACTGCAACCTCCAGCGTCTCGACGGACCGGTGCGCGGCAACGGGAAGATCATCCAGGAGCTGGAGTCGCAGTTCCGGGGCGCCGGCTGGAACGTGATCAAGCTGGTCTGGGACCGCACCTGGGACCCGCTGCTGGCGCAGGACCGAGACGGGGTGCTGGTCAACCGGCTGAACACCACGCCCGACGGCCAGTTCCAGACGTACGCCACGGAGACGGGCGCGTACATCCGCGACCACTTCTTCGGGGACGACCACCGGCTGCGGGCGATGGTCGAGAACATGACCGACGACCAGATCCTGCACCTGGGGCGCGGCGGTCACGACCACAAGAAGATCTTCGCGGCGTTCTCGGCGGCCAAGGCGCACGCGGGCCAGCCGACGGTGATCCTGGCGCAGACGGTCAAGGGCTGGACGCTCGGCCCGAACTTCGAGGGCCGCAACGCCACGCACCAGATGAAGAAGCTGACGGTCGCCGACCTCAAGGGGTTCCGCGACCGGCTGCACCTGCCGATCACGGACCGGGAGCTGGAGGACGGCGCGCCGCCTTACTACCACCCGGGCCGCAGGTCGGAGGAGATCCAGTACATGCACGACCGCCGGCAGAGCCTCGGCGGGTACGTGCCCACGCGGGTCGTCCGGTCGAAGCCCCTGGTCCTGCCCGAGGACAAGACGTACGCGAGTGTGAAGAAGGGTTCGGGTCAGCAGTCCATCGCCACGACCATGGCGTTCGTGCGGCTGCTCAAGGACCTCATGCGGGACAAGGAGATCGGCAAGCGGTTCGTGCTGATCGCGCCGGACGAGTACCGCACGTTCGGCATGGACTCGTTCTTCCCGAGCGCGAAGATCTACAACCCGCTCGGCCAGCAGTACGAGTCGGTGGACCGTGAGCTGCTCCTCGCGTACAAGGAGTCGCCGACCGGGCAGATGCTGCACGACGGCATCTCGGAGGCGGGCTGCACGGCCTCGCTGATCGCCGCGGGCTCGGCGTACGCCACCCACGGCGAGCCGCTGATCCCGGTGTACGTCTTCTACTCGATGTTCGGTTTCCAGCGCACGGGTGACCAGTTCTGGCAGATGGCCGACCAGCTGGCGCGCGGTTTCGTGCTGGGCGCGACCGCCGGGCGCACGACGCTGACCGGCGAGGGGCTCCAGCACGCGGACGGCCACTCGCAGCTGCTCGCCTCCACGAACCCGGGCTGTGTCGCCTACGACCCGGCGTTCGGCTTCGAGATCGCGCACATCGTCCAGGACGGTCTGCGCCGTATGTACGGCTCCTCGGAGGAGCACCCGCACGGGGAGGACGTCTTCTACTACCTCACCGTCTACAACGAGCCGCTCCAGCACCCGGCGGAGCCGGAGAACGTGGACGCCGAGGGCATCCTGAAGGGCCTCTACCGCTTCAGCGAGGGCACCTCGGGCGCCATCCCCGCGCAGATCATGGCGTCCGGCATCGGCGTCACCTGGGCGCTGGAGGCGCAGCGGATCCTCGCCGAGGAGTGGAACGTACGGGCCGACGTGTGGTCGGCGACCTCCTGGAACGAACTGCGGCGCGAGGCCGTCGAGGTGGAGCGGCACAACCTGCTGCATCCCGAGGAGGAGCAGCGCGTCCCGTACGTGACGCGGAAGCTGTCCTCCGCGCAGGGTCCGTTCGTGGCCGTCTCCGACTGGATGCGTTCGGTTCCCGACCAGATCTCCCGGTGGGTGCCGGGCACCTACCAGTCGCTCGGCGCGGACGGTTTCGGCTTCGCGGACACGCGCGGCGCGGCCCGGCGCTTCTTCCACATCGACGCCCAGTCGATCGTGGTCGCCGTGCTGACCGAACTGGCCCGCGAGGGCAAGGTGGACCGCTCGGTGCTGAAGCAGGCGGTCGACCGCTACCAGCTGCTCGACGTACGGGCGGCCGACCCGGGCGCTGCGGGCGGCGACGCGTAGGCGGAACGCACAGAGGTCCGGGGGGGTGGTGGAGTCGGCCATCGGCTCCACCACCCCCCGGACCCGGGCCGGTCGGGTGCCGTCCCAGGAGCTCACCCGCGGATCGTCCGGACCCTCACCCGCCCGCGTCCGCGCTCTCCTGTCCGTCCCCGCCCCCGTACCCCTCCCCCTCGTCCTCGTCCTCGTCCTCGTCCTCGTCCTCGTCCTCCGTGCCGATGGCCGCGGCCGACGTCTCGGGCGGCTCCCCCTTGCGCCACGTCACACTCACCTTCAGCGTGGCTTTCGCGCCCGCCTCGGTCAGCACGCTCACCAACTGCCCCGTCTTGCCCGCGAGTTCGATCCCGAATTCGAGGGAGACCTCGTCGGGCGCCGCGCTGCGCAGGCCGGCCCGCACGCTGCGCGTGATCGTCTCGATGGTCTGCGGCAGGTCGTCCAGCCGACGGCCCACGGACCGCCCGAAGCCGGTGTCGACCGGCCCCGCGTCGTCGTCCTCGACCCTCACCCACAGGGTCGTGCCGTCGGGCATGACCGCTTGAACAAGGTCGGACATCCATGCCTCCAGGTGATTCACATCCAGCCGGAAGACGGCAGGATGCAACAATTCCCCAGGAAGTGCCGGGCCTTCTCCTGAAGTTGTCCGGGCCGGACGGCGTCAGGCGGACTCGATGACAGGCACACACCGGTTATCCGTGCGCGAGAAGGTGTTCCTGTCCGACGCCGAGATCCATCGCGAGTCGGACTTCGCCACGGCGGAGGACCTGCGCGCCCGCGTGCTCTTCCACGTGCTGTTCTCCGACGAGCTGCTCATCGGGGACTCGCAGTGCCTCAACACCCCGCTGTTCCGCGCGCTGGTCTCGCCCGCCGAGGCCAGGAGGCACGGGGTGCGCGGAGATCTCGGCCAACTGCTCGACAACGGCCGGATCCAGGTCGCCCGCCGCGACGGCCTCACCCTGCGTGAGGTCCACGCGTCCCAGGCCCTGCGCGAGGTCAAGCACCGCCCCGACGCCGGCTACGCCGACGAGTTGGACCGCCGCATCCGGGCACACCCCGTCTCGTACGACTTCGGCGCCGTCGCCGCCGCGTTCAAGTCCGGTGTGCTGCGGCTGATCGGGCGGCGGCTCTCCGGGACCGAGGGCGCCACGTACGACGTGCTCGAACGGGCCCGTGAGTGGGTCACCGGCCAGGAGCCCCTCTACTTCAACTCGGTCAAGAACTGGGTCGAGGGCTTCCGGACGGCGGACGGCAGCGTGCCCGCCGCGCTCGTCCTCGCGCTGGAGGCGGTCGACCGCGCGGCCGGCGAAGCGTACCGGCAGGCCTTGCCCACCGTGCTCGGCGCGTCCACGGCCGCTTCGGAGGGCCTGGAAGGACTCACCGACGCGGCCACCCGCCGCACCGTGGTGGAACGGACCGGGTTCGCGGCCGGTGTGCTCGACCCGTTCCTGCTCGGCAGGATCCCCGTCGACGTCCTGCTGGAGGCGACCGAGCAGCCGTCACGTACCGCCCTCGTCGAGGAACTGGCCGTCATGAAGAACGGGGAACGGCCCGACCTGGACCGGTTCCAGGAGGCGATGGCCGAGTTCAGCGGCTGGACGCGGGAGGCCTTCGGCCGCGCCTTCGACGCGACGGACGAGCGGGAGCTGGCCGTCCTGCGGGGACGGCGGAACCTGATGCGGTACGGGATCACCGAGGACTCGCTGACGGGGACGCTCGGAGCGGTGCTCGACGTGGGCCCGGTGGACGACAGCCGGAACGAGTACCTCGACGCCCGGTTCGCGGCGCGGAGCGTCCCGGTCCCTGCGGCCCCTGCCGCTCCGCCGGCGCACCCGCCCGTCCGGCAGCGGCGGCGCGCCGTCATCGGGTCAGCCGGCCGATGACCCGTCGGCGAGCGCCAGGGCCAGGGCCGCGAGCGTCACCCCGCAGGTGACCCGGCCCTCGCACAGCCAGCCCATGATCTCGTCGCGTGCGGCCCACACCGGTTCGGTGACCGACTCCATCTCCTCGGGGAGGGCCGCGCCTGCGCCGGACACCTCGGCGGTCACGACGTGGACGCCCGACTCGATCAGGCCGGTCTCCGCGTGGAGCATGCCGAGGGACCGCAGCGACGACCGGTCGCAGTCGTAGCCGGTCTCCTCCGCAAGCTCCCGCGCCGCCGCGTCCAGAGGTGATTCGCCCGGCTCGCATCCGCCACGGGGGAACTCCAGGGACACCGCTCCGACCGGATAGCGGTACGTCGGCACGAGCGCCCAGCCCGCGGGTCCCGTCGGCACCACCACGACCCCGGTGTGCGACCACCGCCACCGCAGGTACGTGCCCGCCGCTCCCGAGGGCGACACGACCTCGTCGTCGTAGAGGCTGCCGAACCGGTTGCTGAACACCTCGACGGCCTTGCTCCGCCGGATGGGCCTGGGCGCGGAAGCGGACAAGAGGTCCTCCATCGGTAGGGCGCTCCTACGGGACGTCTCAGCCGTCCGTCGCAGACAGCATGCCGACCCAGGATGATCGCTCCTGGGCCGCGGTGTCCACATCCCCGGAGAGTCGCAGCAGCAGCTCCAGCGCGTTCCGCTGGTCCCGCGCCCTCGCCGGGGTCGGCGGCAGAGCGGCGCGGAGCAGCACGCCTTCCCGCACCGCGCCGTAGGCCTCGTCCGGGCGCCCCGCCCAGACGAGGTGCAGGCCGTGCCGGTGCAGGGACTCGGGAAGCCGGGTGCGGTAGTGCCCCGGCCGTCGCTCGGCAAGCCCCCGCAGCAGTTCCAGCGCCTCCGCGCCGGTGGCGAGGGCGTCCTCCGTCAGTCCGGTCCGCTGGCGGCACACGGCGAGGAGCTCCAGGCATTCAAGGAGCACGTCCTCCTGGCGGCCGCCGGGCGCCGCCTGGTCGCACCAGGTCACTCCCTCGGCGGCGTCGGCGGCCGCGCCGTTCACCTGGTGGTCGCTCAGCCGCAGCAGCGCCAGGGTGCTCAGGGCCGAGGCGGTGTCCAGGAGCCGCCGTCTGCGGTCGCCACCGGCGGCGTCCAGGAGCTCGCGGTGCAGGGCCACCGCCTCCACGCTCAGCTCCAGGGCCGGCCCGTTCTGTCCCTCCCGGTGCTTCAGCAGGCTCAGATGACTGAGCGCCATCGCGTGGTCCGCCGTGTAGGAAGCGGAGCGGCGGCGGAGGTCCCGGCTGAGTTCGACCGCCCGGGCCGCGGCCTCGATCGCCTCGGTGCGGCGTCCGGTCTCCTCGTGGCGCAGGCTGCAGGCCCGCAGCCGGCGGATCCGCAGCAGCCGGTCCGCTTCGCCGTCGCTCGCGTCGGGCTCCCGCAGAAGCCGGGTGAGGACGAGCGCGGAGACCTCGGAAAGGCCGGAGGGATGCCCCGGGAGGTGCTTCTCGACCTCAAGCAGGAGAGACGTGTCGCAGGTCTCCAGCACCGGCCGCATCACGCCGGCGAGCGGTTCCGCGTGCGGTACGCGGCCGCCCGTGACGGCCAGGGCCGGAAGCAGTTCCCGCGGATTCGCCCGCACGGCCTCGGCCAGCGCGCGGTCCAGGAGTTCATGGGCCGGATGCTCCACGACCCTGCCCACCGACGTGCACCCGCGCGACCTCGCGAGCGCGTCGAGCGTCTCCAGCAGCGCGTCGGCCCGCCGGTCCCCCTCCAGCCCGCCGCCGTCCAGCACGGCCCGGAGATAGCCGCGCCCGCCGGGGCCCGAGCTCTCCTCCTCGCCCAGCACCCGCCGTATCAGGATCTCGCCGACACGGTCCGGCTCCAGCGGGGCGACCCCACCGGGCCCCGAGGGGTAGAGCATCCGCAGGCAGGCGTGCACGGAGGACATGTTCAGAGCCGGCTGTCCCGGGAACGCGGCCTCCCGCGTGCGTCCGAGGAGTGCCGTGAGCTCCTCCCGGTCGCGTCCCGTGGCGAGGGTGGGCACCAGCAGCAGTCCCTGCGTCATCAGGGGACCGCCCCGGCCTGCCAGGGGTCCGTCCCGTCCGAGCCGGTCCTCCAGCAGGGCGTGCCAGCCCCTGGTCTCGTGCCGGCAGATCCGTTCCAGCGGGTCCTCGCCCTCCGCCCAGGTCCCACCGTGGCGCAGGGTGAGAACGGCGTCGAGGGCGCTCGCCAGCACCCCGAGCAGCGAATCCTGCCGCCCCGCCCGGCCGCCCAACGACACCGGTACGGGCAGCCAGGGGCAGCCCAGCTGCCGGGCGAACTCCGTGAACGCCCGGGCGGCCAGGTCCTCAGGTCCGGTGGTGGCGATCGTGTCCGGGAGTCTTCGCGAGACGGCCGAGCGCAGGGCCCAGTCGTCGATCCCGAGATCCTCCAGCGCCTCGCGCAGCGACCGCCACAGGGGTTCCTCCGAACGGGCCAGGAGCAGGACCCGCAGGGTCAGGTCCCGGGTCCGGCGGCGGTGCACGTGCTTCAGGAGCGCGCCCACGTCGTCCTGCCGGGCCTGCGCGTAGTCGAAGACCACCAGGACCGGGAATCCCGCCGTCAGGGCGGTGGTGAGGCTCTCCAGCCAGCGTCCACGCCCGGACGGGTCCCGAAAGGCGTCACGCTCGGCGAATCCCGCGATCCAGCCCCGCTCGCGCACGCGTCGGCAGACCTCGGCCGACAGACGGGTCTTCCCGGCACCGCCCGGCGCGTGCAGCAGGCGGAGCACCTGGTCGGACGGCTCATGGCACCACGTCTCCAGCTGCTCCAGCTCGGGGCGGTCGACGAAGGGCATCGCACCTTGCGCGAGCATCCGGGACGGTGTGGCGGGAGGTGCGGCGCCGTCGTCGGCGGCGTCGAAGAGCGCCTCCTGGAGCTCCGTACGGCCGCGGGCGACGTCGAACCAGTCGGTCCCCGGGCGGTGTGCGGCCGCGTTCCGCTCCAGCAGTCCCGGGGTGCACTCCTCGACCGCTTCGACGGGGATCAGCCAGCCGCCGGACTCGTTCTTCTCGTTGCGGGAGGCCTTCAGGATGCCGCACACCCGGCCCGTGCCGGTGCTGAGGACGGGGCCGCCGCTGAACCCCTGGACCACCTGGTCGCCGTGCAGCCGTACGAACCGGCCGCTGTGCCCCGCCACCCGCAGGTCCAGGGTGTCGGGCTGGATGCCCGGCTCCAGGGTGCGGCCGCTGAACCCGTGGACCGACACCCGCTCCGACTGCGTGGGGGCCCTCTCGTCCAGCCACACGCCGTCGGTGTGCCCGACGGGTTCGGACAGCCGTAACGCGGCGAGGTCGGGAAAGCCGTGGACCGCTCCCTCGCCCCTGGCCGGGGGAGCCAGCGCCACCACCTCGACGGCGAGCACACCGCCGTCCACCTCGGCCGTCAGGGACCGTTCCTCGCAACCGGCGACGACATGGGCGCAGGTGAGGACGGTGTCGCGGGAGACGAGGAACCCGCTGCCCCGGAACTCCCCCGCCGCCCGGATCCGCACCACGTTGCGCTCCGTCATGGCACGCAGCCGTTCCAGGACAGCCTTGTCCAACACGCCGGTCTCCTTCGCCCCGTTCCCGCCCACCGCCGGGCCCGGTCAGGAGGATTCCCCCGCTCGCCCACCGGACACGCCCCGGACCGCTACGGACCCGGATCGGCACCGCCCCGGACCGGCACCGCCCCGTATCGGTCCCCGAACCAATACCGGCCGCGTCCTCCTACGATGCGGACATGAGCGAAGAATCGGCGCAGGCCCGTTGGGAGCTGCTGACGCAGCGGCCCCTGCTCGTCCTCGCGGTGGCGTTCGCGCTCGGGTACGCGGTACCGATCGTGGACAGTGACGCGGGCCGGCCGGTGACGCTGACCTGCACGGCGGTGGAATGGGTGGTGTGGGGGGCCTTCGCCACCGACTACCTGGTCCGGCTCGCCCTGGCCCGGGAGCGGCGCGCCTTCGTCCGCGATCACTGGCTGGACCTGTGCGCCGTGATCCTGCCGATCCTCCAGCCGCTGCGGCTGCTGCGGCTCGTGTCCACGCTGATGCTGGTGGGGCGGCGCGCCCGGATGGCCTCGCAGATCCGGCTGACGACGTACGTGGGCGGCGCGGTCGTCGGTCTGCTGATGTTCGGCTCGCTCGCCGTGCTGTCGGTGGAACGCGACTCGCCGAACGGGAACATCAAGACGCTGGGTGACGCGGTGTGGTGGTCGTTCACGACGATGACGACCGTGGGGTACGGCGATCACGCCCCGACGACGGGGATGGGCCGTGTCATCGCGGTGGGTCTGATGCTCTCGGGGATCGCCCTGCTCGGTGTGGTCACCGCGAACATCGCCGCCTGGTTCATCTCCCGGTTCGAGAAGGACGACGTGGAGGAGCGGCGGCAGACCGCGGCGATCGAGGAACTCGCGGCTCAGGTGCAGGCGCTGAGGGCCGAGGTCGCCGCGCTGGCCGGGGGTCCGGGGATCCTGCCGCACCCGTTGTCGGCGGGCTCGGAGGAGCACTCCCCCACCTGACGGGCGTGGGCCCGCGCGCCGCTCGGAGC
>NZ_JBHXDQ010000065.1:0-55399 GCF_042725875.1 Streptomyces sp. NPDC127038
TCGCCGTACTGGCCGTGCCCGTCCTGCGTCCGCTCGGACCGCGCCTGCTGTCGGCCACCGTGTGCGGTGTCGCCGCGGTCGAGTCGGGGGGGGCCCGGCGGGGGCGCGGCCCCCGGGGGGGGGGGGGGGGCCGGGCCCCCCCCCCCGGACCGGAGTGCCGCCCCCCCCGGGGGGTTTGGGGCGGGCGGCACTCCGATCGGTGAGGAGAACCGGAGCCGCAAGCTCCGGGTGTGTGCGCGAGGGCACGACCAGGGCGAAGCCGGGGTGGCTCGGCCCGGTGGCCCGCAGCCCCCTGCGGGCGGGTGCATCCCTGATCTGGGTAGAACCTACGGCAGCGGCCGCGCCACCGACAGACGGATTCGCGTCCCGCCATCTACCTCGCACACCTTCTTCACACGCCCCCACGGGAACGCCGCAGCACCGGAACCGCAGCGGACTCCGCCCTCGGGCGGGTCCGCGGTTCCGGTGCTGCGGCGTCGGGGTGCGGGCCGGGTCAGATGCGGGAGAAGGCCTGCTCGATGATGTCGAGACCCTCGTTGAGGAGGTCCTCGCCGATGACCAGCGGGGGCAGGAAGCGCAGGACGTTGCCGTAGGTGCCACAGGTCAGGACCAGCAGGCCCTCCTGGTGGCAGGCCTTGGCGAGCGCGCCGGCCGCCTCCGGGTTCGGCTCCTTGGTGGCCGGGTCCTTGACGAGCTCGATCGCGATCATGGCGCCGCGGCCACGGACCTCGCCGATGATCTCGAACTTCTCCGCCATGGCGCCGAGGCGGGTCTTCATGACCGACTCGATGTGCTTCGCCTTGGCGTTGAGGTCGAGCTCCTTCATCGTCTCGATCGCGCCGAGCGCACCGGCGCAGGCCACCGGGTTGCCGCCGTAGGTGCCGCCCAGGCCACCCGCGTGCGCCGCGTCCATGATCTCGGCGCGGCCCGTCACGGCGGCGAGCGGGAGACCGCCCGCGATGCCCTTGGCGGTCGTGATCAGGTCCGGGACGATGCCCTCGTCCTCGCACGCGAACCACTGGCCGGTGCGGCAGAAGCCGGACTGGATCTCGTCCGCGACGAAGACGATGCCGTTGTCCGAGGCGAACTGGCGGATGGCCGGCAGGAAGCCCTTGGCCGGCTCGATGAAGCCGCCCTCGCCGAGCACCGGCTCGATGATGATCGCGGCGACGTTGTCGGCGCCGATCTGCTTGTTGATCATGTCGATGGCCTGGGCGGACGCCTCGGCACCGGCGTTCTCCGGGCCGGTCAGCCAGCGGTAGCCGTAGGCGACCGGCACGCGGTAGACCTCGGGCGCGAACGGACCGAAGCCGTTCTTGTACGGCATGTTCTTGGCGGTCAGCGCCATCGTGAGGTTCGTCCGGCCGTGGTAGCCGTGGTCGAAGACGACGACGGCCTGGCGCTTGGTGTACGCGCGGGCGATCTTGACGGCGTTCTCGACGGCCTCGGCGCCCGAGTTGAACAGGGCGGACTTCTTGGCGTGGTCGCCCGGGGTCAGCTCCGCGAGCGCCTCGGCGACGGCGACGTACCCCTCGTACGGCGTGACCATGAAGCAGGTGTGGGTGAAGTCCTGGAGCTGGGCGGAGGCCCGGCGCACGACGGCCTCGGCGCTCGCGCCGACCGACGTCACGGCGATGCCGGAGCCGAAGTCGATGAGGCGGTTGCCGTCGACGTCCTCGATGATGCCGCCGCCGGCGCGCGCGGTGAAGACCGGGAGCGTCGACCCCACACCGGCCGCGACCGCGGCGAGGCGTCGGGCCTGCAGCTCCTGCGACTTCGGGCCGGGAATGGCGGTGACGACGCGGCGCTCCTGCGGAAGGGCGGTCATGAGGGGCTCCCTGATGATGATGCGAACCGGACGGGTCCCCGGCGAACGCGGGGCGGTCCGGGCGGGGGGTTTTCGGACGCTTGCCTGCTTTCTTCGCAGGCTAGAGCCGAAAAGGGGTGCTCGGCATGCGCCATGTGGGCGTTGTCCGAGGAATCCGTTGTCCGCGATGGACATAGCGATGGACATGGCGGTACACGGAAGGGACAGAACGGCGGACGCGGACGTGTGGCGGTCCGTCCCCGCGGGCGCGGCCGTGTAAACGGTGAACTCGCCCCGTGGGACCACTAGATTGGCCTTGGAGCGACAGGCGGACTGGCTGGTCAGGGGGGCGCACACGATGGACTTCGACGGTACGCGCGACGCACGGGGCACGCATGCCGACCACGTGCCTCGTCCGGCCGCTCCGCCGGGACGGTCCGCCGTTCCCGGCGCCGCTCCGCCCAGGCCCGCGGGCCCGCCGCCCGTCCCCGGTTCCCCGCCGGCGTCCCGGCCCGCCGTACGCGACTGGCTGAACACGCCCCGCCCCGACGCCGCTCTGGGGATCTGGCGCTACGGCTACGTCGCACCCAAGGCGTCCAGGGAACGCGGCCGCCTGCCCTCCGTCACGATCGTCGGCCTGCTGATCCCCCTGGTCATCGGGCTGATCGTCTGGTCCCTGTGGCGCCGCGGCAACATCCCCTATCAGCTGGTCGTGCTGAAACTGTTCACCCCGGACGGCTGGTGGTGGGGCGGTACGACCGCGCCCAAGTCCTGGCAGGGCCGGGACGCGATCGTCGTCTACGACGGCCTGTTCTTCGCCGCGCTCGTCTACACGATGGGGCGGCTCGGCAGCTGGCGCGAGATCGCCCACCACTTCGTCGTCCGGCGCCCGCAGCCCGGCCGGGCCCTTCTCGCGGCGCTCGCGGCCCTGGTGACGCTGACGTTCGTCTGGCCGGAGGCCTTCCCGGGCGTCGGCTGGGACCCGCTGCCGATCGTCAATCCGGTGCTGTCCCTGGTGGCGCTGATCGCCGGCGGGGACGACGTGTTCCAGTCGCTCGCCCTCAGCTACGGCGTCTACGCGGTGATCACCGTGCTCGTCCTGCTGCCCTTCGCCAAGCTCGGTGGATGGTGGCCGCTCGCCCTGGAGCGGTTCGGATCGCGTCCGCCCGCCAAGGGCGCCCCCGTCCCCTCACCGGCCGCACCGCCGGAGCCCTCGGGGCCGCCGGCCGAATGGCCAGGACTGAGGGCCACCGGACAGCACGAGGCGGCGGACCTCCTGTCCTCCGAGGTGCTCACCGAGCGCATGAACGACGTGGACTGCGCGCGGATCCTGCGCGCCTGGACCGCGGCCGGGCGGGACGGGCGGCTCTCCGCCTTCAGCGACACCGTGCTCAGCCGCGGCGCCGCGGCCTGGACCCACCCCTCCGGAGACCGGGACCTGCCCGTCCGCTCCGCCGCGCACGACCTGCTCGCCGCCCAGGTGCGGCTCGGCCGCTGGGTCGCCCGCGAGCGCACCCCCCTCGCCTACTCCGGCGCGGGCGCCGCCCTCGGCCCGGCCGCCCTCGGCACCTCGCTCCTCGCCGTCGGACCCGCGGGCTCCGGCAAGACCCGCCACCTGGTGCGGCCCGTCGCCGAATCCCTCGGGCTCCAGGCCCTCACCGCGCGCTGCGCCGTCGTCGTCGTGGCCGCCGCCGGCACACCGCTGGGCCCCGAGGCCTCGTACGACGTCGTCGTCAAGCTCGGCGATCCCGGGTCGGTCCACGACCTGGACCTGTACGCCGACAGCGACGACCCCGACGAAGCCGCCGCCTTCCTCGCGGAGGGCCTGGTCGGGAGCGTCGACGGCGTCGACGTCCGGCGCGCCGCCACCGCCCTGGCCCAGCTCCTCGGCCCCTACCGGGCCGTGCACGGAACCTTCCCGACGATCCCCGTGCTGCGCGAACTGCTCGACGGGGTGCCCGCGCTGCTGGAACCCCTGCGCCAGGACCTGTCGGCCGGGGGCCACCCCGCGATGCTGCGCGAACTGGAGGCACGGCTGCGCCAGAGCGGCGGCCCGAACGACCCGGGCCCGGTGCTGGCGGACCGTCTGGCGCTGCTGGACCGGCCAGTCTTCGCGGACTTCTTCGGTTCGGGCACCAGCGCCCGGCCGTTCTCGCTCCGGGCGGTGGCCCATCATCCGCTGCGCGTGCGCGTCGACCTGCCGGAACGCGGCTACGAGGAGGCCTCCCGGCTGATCACCCGGCTGCTGCTCGCCCAGTTCGCGGCCGTCGTCCGCGGCGGTGACCGGCGCGGGCACTTCGCCTGCCTGGTCCTCGACGACGCGACCGGCGCGCTGACCGCCGAGACCGTACGCCGCATCCAGGGCCTGCGGGCCCACAACGCCGGTGTGGTCCTCGCCCTGCGGACCATCGGCGACATCCCCGAGGCCCTGCACGGACCGCTGTACGGCGCGGTCGGCTGCCGTATGGCCTTCTCCGGCGTCACCACGTGGGACGGCGGCCGGTTCGCCGAGTCCTGGGGCACCGAGTGGGTGGAGACGCGGGACGTGGCCAAGCACACCGTCTTCGCCGACCAGCCCATGACCCGGGCCATCCACGCGCTGCGCAAGCTGGTCACCGGCAAGGCGGTGACCACGGACGCCGTGACCGTGCGCCAGGTCGAGCGGGAGCGCTGGTCGGCGTCCGAACTGGCCCACGCGGTCCCGGCCGGACACGCCGTGCTGTCGCTGACCAGCGTGAAGGGGGAGCACGCCCCGCCGCTGCTGGTCGACCTGCGGGGCTGACGGCGGCCGGGGCGCGGGGGGACCGTGCCGGGCCGTGCCGTTCGGCCGGAGAGCGGCGCGGGGGACGTATGAGGCGGAAGGCATGAACATACGGACCCGCCGACCAGGGCGTATGAGCGGGAACGCACGCGGCGACCGTACGGTGAGGCAGAATCGACACAGGCCGTTCATACGCCACGGCCAAAAGATCACAGAGATCACCGAGCTCACACCGACCTGAAGGCCTCATGCCCCCCACGCTCGCCTCGCTCGTCCACCACTCCGCGCTCAAGCTCACGGTGCGTGCGGGCGAGGACCGCCTGGACGTGCCCGTCCGCTGGGCCCACGTCAGCGAGCTCGCCGACCCCGTGCCGTACATGGAGGGCGGGGAACTGCTGCTGATCACCGCGCTCAAGCTGGACGCGGACGATCCCGAGGTCATGCGGCGGTACGTGAAGCGGCTGGCCGGCGCCGGAGTCGTCGGGATCGGCTTCGCCGTCGGCGTCAACTACGACGAGATCCCCAAGGCGCTCGTCGACGCGGCCGCCGAGGAGGGCCTCCCGCTCCTCGAAGTACCCCGGCGCACCCCCTTCCTCGCCATCAGCAAGGCCGTGTCCGCCGCCATCGCCGCGGATCAGTACCGGGCCGTCACCGCCGGGTTCGCCGCCCAGCGCGAACTCACCAAGCAGGCGCTGAACGAGGGGCCCGAGGGACTGCTCGCCGCGCTCGCCGGACAGGTCGACGGCTGGGCGGCGCTCTACGACGCCTCCGGCGCCGTCGTCGCCGCGGCCCCGGACTGGGCCGGCCGCCGGGCCGCCCGGCTCACCCCGGACGTGGAACGGCTGCGCGAGCGGCCCGCGCCCGCCAGCTCGGTCGTGGGCGGCGAGGACCGCGTCGAACTGCACTCCCTGGGAACGGGCCGCAGACCGCGCGCCGCGCTCGCCGTCGGAACCGCCGGGGCCCTCGGTACGGCGGAGCGCTACGCCGTGCACTCGGCGATCGCCCTGCTGACCCTCACCACCGAACGCTCCCGGTCCCTGCACGCCGCCGAACAGCGGATCGGCGCGGCCGTCCTCGGGATGCTGCTCGCCGGGGAACCCGACCACGCGCGGGCCGTCGCCGGAGACCTCTACGGCGAACTGCTGGACGCGCCCTTCCGGCTGATCATCGCCGAGTCGGTGTCGGCGTCGGCCGGGCGGGCGCACGCCGACGGCCACGCGCGCGTGGGCGCGGCGGCGCCCGCGAAGACCGCCGTCGCCGTGCCCGACGTCAAGGGCGATCCCCTGGGGGCCCTCGCGGAGGTCGTCGAGTCCGCCGCCGTGCGCTCGGGGGAGTCGGTGCTCGTCGTGCCCGACGGGGAGCGGCTGGTCGTCCTCGCCGTGGACGGCGGCGCCGCGGTCACGGCCTGCGGGGACTACGCCGCCGCGCTGGAGTCCGCACGGGCCGTTCCGCGCGAGCAGGGTGCCGGGGCCGGCGGGGACGAGGACGAACTCGTCGTCGGGCTCTCCGCCCCCGCGGGCCCCATCGCCGCCCGCGCGGCCTACAAGCAGGCCGAACAGGCCCTTTCCGTCGCCCGCAGACGCGGCCGGTTCCTCGTCGAGCACGAGGAGCTGGCGGCCGGGTCCGTCCTGCCGCTGCTCGCGGACGACGCCGTGCGGGCGTTCGCCGACGGGCTCCTGCGGGCGCTCCACGAACACGACGCCACCGGCCGCGGGGACCTGGTCGCCTCGCTGCGGGCCTGGCTGTCCCGGCACGGCCAGTGGGACGCGGCGGCCGCCGACCTCGGAGTCCACCGGCACACCCTGCGCTACCGCATGCGCAGGGTCGAGGAGATCCTCGGCCGCTCACTGGACGACCCCGACGTCCGGATGGAGCTGTGGCTGGCCCTGAAGGCGACGTCGGCGACGGGGGAGTGACGGGGGCTGGCAGCTGAGGGGGTCGGCCGGGGCCTTCCGGCGACGGGGTTCCGTACCTGGACGGCTTCCCGGGCCTCGTGCCTGCACGGTCCCCCTGGCCCCGTACCTGGACAGTCCCCGGGGATCAGTCCAAACCGGAGCATCAGGCCCCCCGACTGTTACGCGTCGGACAAACGCCCCCCGGTGATCCCGGCCCTACCGTGGACGGGAAAGCGCAGCACCAGCAGGAACACCCCCCATCAGCACCCCTATGGAAGGGCCGGGACTCGCACATGACTTCCACCCACGCCTTCTGGCTCGCCGGCCGCCAGGCCACCGGCGAGACCACCTTCGACGTCACCTCGCCGTGGGACGGCCGCCTCGTCGGTCAGGTCAGCGTGCCCACCGACGCCCAGGTCGAGGAGGCCGTGGCCGCCGCGTACGCCGTGCGCGACGAGTTCGCCGCCACCCCGGCCCACGTACGTGCCGCCGCCCTCGACCACGTCTCGCGCCGGCTGGCCGAGCGCACCGAGGAGATCGCGCAGCTGATCTCCGCCGAGAACGGCAAGCCGATCAAGTGGGCCCGCGGCGAGGTCGGCCGCGCGGTGTCCGTGTTCCGGTTCGCCGCGGAGGAGGCCCGCCGCTTCAACGGCGGCGAGGCCCAGCGCCTCGACACCGACGCGGGCGGCCAGGGCCGGCTGGCTCTCACGCGCCGCTTCCCCAAGGGGGTCGTCCTCGGCATCGCGCCGTTCAACTTCCCGCTGAACCTGTGCGCCCACAAGGTCGCCCCGGCCATCGCCGCCGGTGCCCCGATCATCCTCAAGCCGGCGCCCGCGACCCCGCTGTCCGGTCTGATCCTCGGTGACCTGCTGGCCGAGACCGACCTCCCGGCCGGCTCCTGGAGCATCCTCCCGGTCGCCAACGAGAAGATGCCCGCCCTGGTCCAGGACGAGCGCCTTCCCGTCATCTCCTTCACCGGTTCCGAGACGGTCGGCTACGCGATCATGGACTCGGTGCCGCGCAAGCACTGCACCCTGGAGCTCGGCGGCAACGGCGCGGCCGTCGTCCTCGCGGACTTCGCGAGCGACGCCGACCTCGACTGGGCCGCGACCCGGATCGCGACCTTCTCCAACTACCAGGGCGGCCAGTCCTGCATCTCGGTGCAGCGCGTGATCGCGGACGCCGCGGTGTACGACCGGCTGCTGCCGCGCGTCGTCGCCGCCGTCGAGGCCCAGGTCACCGGCGACCCGTCGGACGACAGGACGGACGTCGGCCCGCTGGTCAGCCAGGCCGCCGCCGAGCGCGTCGAGACCTGGGTGGACGAGGCCGTCGCGGCCGGCGCCACCCTGCTCACCGGCGGCAAGCGCGAGGGCGCCTCCTACGCCCCGACCGTGCTCGCCGACGTCCCGGCCGATGTCACGATCTCCTGCGAGGAGGTCTTCGGACCGGTCCTGACCGTCCAGAAGGTCGACGGCGAGGCGGCCGCGTTCGAGGCCGCGAACAACTCCAAGTACGGCCTCCAGACGGGCGTGTTCACGCACGACCTCCAGACCGCGTTCCGCGCGCACCGCGCCCTGGAGGTGGGCGGCGTCGTGATCGGCGACGTCCCCTCCTACCGTGCCGACCAGATGCCGTACGGCGGCGCGAAGCAGTCCGGCGTCGGCCGCGAGGGCGTCAAGTTCGCGATGGACGACTACACCTACGAGCGCGTGCTCGTCCTGACGGGCCTCGCCCTCTGACCGACCCCGCCCAAGACGGACGGCCCGAACCCACTGTGCGGGGGTTCGGGCCGTCGGTGTATCCAGCGCCCCGCTGCGATGTCCGGTCCGCCGAAGCCGATGTCACCCGAGACGCTCCGGGGCCTGCATGCCCTGCTGTCGTCCGTGCTCAAGGAAGCAAAGGTCGCCGAGCCGCCTCTGCGTGACCGCAATCCCTGCGAGCGGGCTGCGCGAGTCGACGCAAGCACGGATCTCGGGTCAGGCCCAGTCGGCTGCGTTGCTGAGTCAACCGCTCGAGCAGGGTGCCGATCGTTGCCACTGCCGCAGGCACTTGAACTACACCCGGGAAAGGAGTGCGCAGGAGCATCAACTCGGCGCGTACGGCGGAGGTGTGACGTTCAACGTCGTCCCGCCTGCTCGGTGTCCGGAGAGCTGCCGCAGTATCGAGAAGCACATGATGGTGGCGGCGTTGTCGGCATTTTCCTTTGGGGCTTCGCGCTCACAGCGCCAGCAGTACGCGCTCCGCCGTAACTGACAGAAGCCGCTGATCCAAGATCAGGCGGAGCCTTCGAATCAACGGCACCCGATCCGGGCATCGGAGGAGACGCGCCCCGGAACCCCTGGGCGCTCAACGTCCATCGTGAAGCCGATGCATGAGCGCATGACCCCCTCTCGCCGGGGCGGCGGCCCTGGTCCGTACGCTCGCCTGGTCATTGCCGATGCTGCTCGACGCAGTTGAGCCCCACCGATCTCGTGCCGGCGGGGCTCAACTGCGTTCAGGCTGCTTCGCTTGCGTGGCGAGTCAGGTCAGCGGACGAGCCTCTTACGTGCCCAAATAGCCCCGATCACCCCGCCGACAACGACCAGATACATGGTCAGTGGTCCGTCGTTCAGGATGAGTCCGGGCATGGCGATGACGGCCACGATCAGGAGCCATCCGCATCCGGCCATCCCGATGTCCGCTGCATCAGGACGGCGCCCTTCGTTGCCCACGCGTTCCCCATTCGCTGGCTGACTCCCGATCGGCACATTACGCGCAATGAATGGTGGCCGTCCCGGCGAAGACGTTGTAGTGGTCACCCCGGTAACCGTTGCCGCTGCGCAGCGTGACGTTCCCCGAGGCCTTCAGCTGTGGCGCGCGCGGTTCCGATCCCTCTTCCGCAAAAGCTGGGGCGGGACTGCAACCAACGGATGGGCCCGGCAGCCGTACTGCCGGGTCCGCCGTACGGGGAACGGGAGTTCAGGGTTCGACGGAGCCCTCGGGGGAGCATTCCATCGCGTGGTACTTCGGGATCCGGCCGCAGATCGTCACCGTGCGGGGCGGTGCCGTGGAGTCGACGGGCAGCATGCCGGTGTAGGTGTCGCGGTCCACGCGGACCGTGGCCGACAGTTCGAGGGCGTACTTGTCCTTGATGGTCACCGAGTCGCCCACCGCCCCGCTCTCGATCCGTCCCCAGACGGCCCCGCACGCGGCGCTGTAGCGGAGTTCGATGTGCATGCCGCGCAGCCAGGTCTCGCGGGCGGTCGTGGCGTCCCACTGGCAGTCCATGGCCTGCGGGTCGCGCCGCTGGCAGCTGTCCTTGGAGCAGCCGGGCCGCGGGGTCTTCGGGGTGGGGTCCGCCGTGCCGGGGGAGCCGTCGAACGGGCCGGCGCCGAGCGCGAACGTGGTGGCGAGACTGCCCAGCAGCGCACCGGCGGCCACCAGCCCGGCCATCTTCACGCCGGGCTTCCAGTCCCGCGCGGCGGGCGACGGCGGCTCAGGCTCGGTCGGGGGCGCGGGCGTCGGCGGGACCTCGACGGAGGGCGCCGATACGAAGCCGGGCTGCACGGAGGCGGGTTGTATGGAGACGGGTTGTACGGAGACGGGCTGCGCACCGGCGGCTTGCGCCGCGACAACCTGTGCCGCGACGACCTGCGCTGCGACGGCTTGTGCAGGCGCCGGTCGCGTCGGGACAGCCCCGGCCGGGACGACGGTATCCGGCACCGTGGGCCGCACAAGGGCGTGCCGTGCGGCCTCCGGCTCCGCGGACGGTTCCGTGGTCGGTGACGGTGCCCGTGTGGGTGCCGGTGCTGCCGCGCCCGGGGAGACCCCCTGGGCCCGTGCCTCGCCCCCGGACCCCGGCGTCTCCTGGGCCCCTTCCAGCAGCCCGAGCAGGAAGTCCGCGTCCGCCTCCATGACGGCGGCGAACTCCTCCAGGGCCACGGCGGTGGGCAGCTGCTTGCCGTTGAGGAAGCGTTCCCACGACGAGCGGCTGTAGTGCGTCTTGCCGGCCAGGCGTCCGAAACTGAGCCCCGACCTCTCCTTCAGCCGCCGCAGCTCGGCCGCGAGCGCCTCTCTGCCCGACGGCACGCCACCGCCGACCCCCTGACTTCTGGTCACTCTGATCCCCCGTCACACATGGCTCTCGCCCACTGCGCAGAACGGGGTGATTATCGCTCATGTGTACGCCCGGACGGCCGGGGCGGATCCCTTGGCGCCGTCCGTGCGGCGCGGTGCGGGGCGTGGGACACGGCGGTCGGGACATGACCGAAAACGGCGTGCCTGGTGACAATCGTTTTCAGCTAACGTCGTCGTGAAGGGGTCCGGCGCCGATGCCTTCCGGTGCCGGACCCCTGTCTCCGGGGTGAGCGGGCCACGGGCGCCGTCCCGGGTGCCGGGTACGCGTGCCACCCCCTCCGCGCCGCCCGGATCACGCACACCCCTCCCCGCGCCACCCCGGGCACCCGGTTCACGGAGTGCCCATTGAGCCGAACGCTGCGCCAGGACTGGTGGGGTCATCCGGAATCGGGTAAATACGATCGAGTAGAACCGGTCGGTAACGGACTTCCCCAAGATCCCTATTCGCGGCGAGGTGAGCCTCATGTCCGCAACACCCCACCAGCCCACAGTCACCGAACGTGAGGCCCGACAGGTCGCCGAGGCCGCGCGGGAACAGGGCTGGCAGAAGCCCAGCTTCGCCAAGGAACTCTTCCTCGGCCGCTTCCGCCTCGACCTCATCCACCCGCACCCGCTCCCCGCCGACGAGGACACCCTGCGCGGCGAGGAGTTCCTGGCCAAACTGCGGGACTTCTGCGAGACGAAGATCGACTCCGCCCGGATCGAGCGCGAGGCGCGGATCCCGGACGAGACCATCACCGGGCTCAAGGAGCTCGGCGCCCTCGGCATGAAGATCGACACCAAGTACGGCGGCCTAGGCCTCACCCAGGTGTACTACAACAAGGCCCTCGCCCTGGTCGGCTCCGTGAACCCGGCGCTCGGCGCGCTGCTCTCCGCCCATCAGTCGATCGGCGTACCGCAGCCCCTGAAACTGTTCGGCACCCAGGAACAGCGGGACACCTTCCTGCCCCGCTGCGCCCGTACCGACATCTCCGCCTTCCTGCTCACCGAACCGGACGTCGGCTCCGACCCGGCGCGGCTCGCCACGACCGCCGTGCCGGACGGCGACGACTACATCCTCGACGGGGTGAAACTCTGGACGACCAACGGCGTCGTCGCGGACCTCCTCGTCGTCATGGCGCGCGTGCCGAAGTCCGAGTCCGGCAAGGGCGGCATCACCGCCTTCGTGGTGGAGGCCTCCTCGGAGGGCATCACCGTCGAGAACCGCAACGCCTTCATGGGCCTGCGCGGCCTGGAGAACGGCGTCACCCGCTTCCACCGGGTGCGGGTGCCGGCCGCCAACCGCATCGGACCCGAGGGCGCGGGCCTGAAGATCGCGCTCACCACCCTGAACACCGGCCGCCTCTCGCTGCCCGCCATGTGCGCGGGCGCGGGCAAGTGGTGCCTGAAGATCGCCCGCGAGTGGACGTCGGTGCGGGAGCAGTGGGGCAAGCCGGTCGCCCTCCACGAGGCCGTCGGCGCCAAGATCTCCTTCATCGCGGCCACCACCTTCGCGCTGGAGGCGGTCCTCGACCTCTCCTCGCAGATGGCCGACGAGAACCGCAACGACATCCGCATCGAGGCCGCCCTCGCCAAGCTGTACGGCTCCGAGATGGCCTGTCTGATGGCCGACGAACTCGTCCAGATCCGCGGCGGCCGGGGCTTCGAGACGGCCGCGTCGCTGGCGGCCCGCGGCGAACGCGCGGTCCCCGCCGAACAGGTCCTGCGTGACCTGCGCATCAACCGCATCTTCGAGGGCTCCACCGAGATCATGCACCTGCTGATCGCCCGGGAGGCCGTCGACGCCCACCTCTCGGTGGCCGGAGACCTCATCGACCCCGACAAGTCCCTCTCGGAGAAGGCGAAGGCGGGCGCGAACGCCGGTGTCTTCTACGCCAAGTGGCTGCCGAAGCTGGTGGCCGGCGCCGGCCGGATCCCGGGTTCGTACGGCGAGTTCCGGCACGACGTGGACCTCTCCACCCATCTGCGCTACGTCGAGCGCAGCTCCCGCAAGCTCGCCCGGTCCACCTTCTACGCGATGTCGCGCTGGCAGGGCCGGATGGAGACCAAACAGGGCTTCCTCGGCCGGATCGTCGACATCGGCGCCGAGCTGTTCGCGATGAGCGCGGCCTGCGTACGGGCCGAACTCCTGCGCACCCAGGGCGATCACGGGCGCGAGGCCTACCAGCTGGCCGACGCCTTCTGCCGCCAGTCCCGCATCCGGGTCGAGGAACTCTTCGGACGCCTGTGGAGCAACACCGACGACATCGACCGCAAGGTCGTCAAGGGCGTCCTGTCCGGTACGTACACCTGGCTGGAGGAAGGCGTCCTCGACCCGTCCGGCGACGGTCCCTGGATCGCCGACGCCACGCCCGGCGCCAGCACCAGGGAGAACGTGCACCGGCCCATCCGCTGACCGTTTCCCCGGTGGAGCGAGGTCACCCCCGTCCGCCGCCGCGCTGCTTGCCGCGCCGAAGCAGGGCGCCGACAATGAACGCAACGGCGAACGGGGAACTCCACCGAGACGCCCTGGCGGTTCCCCGGCACTGGCCGTGCCGGACTGCGAGGGAATTCCCATGCCAGTAAAAGGGCTCGAGGCCATCACCGGAAGGATCATGCGGGCGGGCGAGGGCCGGATGCTGCACCGCCTCGAACACCTCGCCGCGCAGGTCGCCTCCCTCGAAGAGGGGTTCAGAACCCTGAGCGACGAGGAACTCCAGTCCCTCACGCCGGAGTTCAAGGAGCGCCTCGCCGCCGGGGAGACCCTGGACGACCTGCTGCCCGAGGCCTTCGCCGCGATGCGTGAGGCCTCCCGCCGCGTCCTCGGCATGCGCCACTTCGACGTACAGGTCATGGGCGGGGCGGCCCTGCACCTCGGCCACGTCGCCGAGATGCAGACGGGGGAGGGCAAGACACTCGTCGCCACCCTGCCCGTCTACCTCAACGCCCTGACCGGCGACGGCGTCCACCTCGTCACCGTCAACGACTACCTGGCCCGCCGCGACGCGGAATGGATGGGCCGCGCCTACCGCTTCCTCGGTCTGAGCGTCGGCGTCCTGGAGGCCGGGTCGACCCCCGCCGAACGCCGTGCCCAGTACGCCAGTGACGTCACCTACGGCACCAACACCGAGTTCGGCTTCGACTACCTGCGCGACAACATGGCCTGGTCCGACGGCGAACTCGTCCAGCGCGGGCACCACTTCGCGATCGTCGACGAGGCCGACTCCATCCTCATCGACGAGGCGCGCACCCCGCTGATCATCTCCGGCCCGGCCGACCAGCCGACGCACTGGTACGAGGCCTTCGCCGCCTTCGCCGGGCACATGGACGGCGTACGGGTGCAGGAGGAGCGGTTCACCAGCCCGGCCGACAAGGAGCGCCTCGCCGTCCTGCGGACCCGGCACGACTACGAGTACGACCCGAAGAAACGCACCGTGTCGATCCTCGACCCCGGCGTCGAGTACCTCCAGGACCAGCTCGGCATCGACAGCCTCTACGAGTCCGACCACACCCCCCTCATCGGGCACCTGAACAACGCCCTCAAGGCCAAGGAACACTTCAAGCGGGACAAGGACTACGTCGTCGTGGACGGCGAGGTGCTGATCGTCGACGAACACACCGGCCGCATCCTCGACGGCCGCCGCTACAACGAGGGACTGCACCAGGCCATCGAGGCCAAGGAGGGCGTCGAGATCAAGGCCGAGAACCAGACGCTCGCCACGATCACCCTCCAGAACTTCTTCCGCCTCTACGGCAAGCTCGCCGGCATGACCGGCACCGCCATGACCGAGGCGGCCGAGTTCCACCAGATCTACCACCTGCACGTCGTCCCGATCCCCACGAACCGGCCCATGGTCCGGCGGGACGACCCGGACCAGATCTACCGCACCGAGGACGCGAAGTACGCGGCGATCCTCGCCGACATCGCCCACCAGCACGAGGCCGGACGGCCGGTCCTCGTCGGCACCACCTCCGTGGAGAAGTCCGAGACGCTCTCCGCGCTGCTGCGCCGCCTGGGCATCCGGCACGAGGTGCTCAACGCCAAGAACCACCTGCGCGAGGCCCGGATCGTCGCCCAGGCCGGACGCCGCGGCGCCGTCACCGTCGCCACCAACATGGCGGGCCGCGGCACCGACATCATGCTCGGCGGCAACCCGGAGGCGATGGCGCTCGCCGAGACCGGCGAGGACGCGGACCCCGGGCGGCGGCGCCGGGTCCTCGACCGGATCACCGCCGCGGCCGCCGCCGAGCACGACGAGGTCACGGCACTGGGCGGACTGTACGTCCTGGGCACCGAGCGTCACGAGTCACGGCGCATCGACAACCAGCTGCGCGGCCGCTCCGGCCGCCAGGGCGACCCCGGCGCCTCCCGCTTCTACCTCTCGCTGGAGGACGACCTCATGCGGCTGTTCCGGGGCAACGTCGTCGACCGCGTGATGTCCCTGGCCGACGTCCCCGACGACGTACCGATCGAGAACAAGATGGTCACCCGGGCCATCGCCTCCGCCCAGGCCCAGCTCGAACAGCAGCACTTCGAGGCGCGCAAGGACGTCCTGAAGTTCGACGAGGTCCTGAACCGCCAGCGCAAGCTGATCTACGCCGAGCGCCGCCGGGTCCTGGCCGGCGAGGACCTCGGCGAACAGATCACCCGCTTCATGGAGGACACCGTCCGGGCCTACATCGAGCGCGAGACCGGCGAGGGCTTCGGCGAGGAATGGGACCTGGAACGGCTGTGGGGCGCGCTCCGGCAGCTCTACCCCGTCGGGATCACGGCCGAGGACCTGGAGGACCGCTACGGCGGCCGTGACGACCTCACCACCGAGCGGATCGTCGAGGCGGTCACCGAGGACATCCGTGCCCGCTACGCGGAACGCGAGTCCGAACTCGGCTCCGCGGCCCTGCGCGACCTGGAACGGCTCGTCGTCCTGTCCGTCCTCGACCGCAAGTGGCGCGAGCACCTCTACGAGATGGACTACCTGCGCGAGGGCATCGGGCTGCGCTGGACCCTCGGCCGCGAGCCGATCATCGAGTACGAGCGCGAGGGCTACGACATGTACGGGGCCATGACCGACGCCATCAAGGAGGAGTCCGTCGGCTACGTGTTCAACCTCGGCGCCGAGGCCCCCGCCCCCGGAGCCCCGGAACGGCGCGAGCGGGCCGACCGCCTCCAGTTCACCGCGCCGACCCTCGACACGGCCGAGGGGGTGGTCGAAGGCGCGTTCGCCCCCGTACCGCCCACCGTGGCCGCGGCCACCGCTCCCGGACCGTCCGGCGGAGTGTCCACGCGCGGCCGCCGGCAGCCGTCGAAGCCCGCCTCCCGGCGCCGCCGCAAGCGCTGACCTGCGGATCAGCAGGCGGGCGGTGGGACCGCGGCCCCGGCGGGCGGGCACCGACCGCCGCACCCGGCGGAGGCACACCGGCCCCCCGCCGCGGCCCCTCGGCCCCGCAGGCCGCCACCGGTCACGGGGAAGGGCGGCGGAATGAGGGACGCCCTGTCCTGTGGCCGCCGCGATGCGGCCACAATGGGGGGATGAGCGACAGTCCAGCCCCCCTCGCCGATCCGCATCTCGTCTTCGACCCCGTGGACGGAGTCAGGGATGTCGTGATCCTCGGATCCACCGGCTCGATCGGCACCCAGGCCATCGACCTCGTGCTGCGCAACCCCGACCGGTTCCGGGTCACCGCGCTGTCCGCCGCCGGCGGCCGGGTCGACCTCCTCGCCGAGCAGGCCCACCGGCTGCGGGTACGGACCGTCGCCGTGGCGCGCGAGGACGCCGTCCCCGCGCTCAGGGAGGCCCTCGCGGCCCGGTACGCGCCCGGTGAGGCCCTTCCCGAGCTGCTCGCCGGACCCGACGCGGCCACCCAGGTCGCCGCCTCCGACTGCCACACCGTCCTCAACGGCATCACCGGCTCCATCGGCCTCGCGCCCACCCTCGCCGCGCTGGAGGCGGGCCGCACGCTGGCGCTCGCCAACAAGGAGTCGCTCATCGTCGGCGGGCCGCTGGTGAAGGCGCTGGCCAAGCCCGGCCAGATCATCCCGGTCGACTCCGAGCACGCCGCCCTCTTCCAGTCGCTCGCCTCCGGCACCCGCGCCGAGGTCCGCAAACTGGTCGTGACCGCGTCCGGGGGCCCCTTCCGCGGCCGTACGAAGGCGGAGCTGGCGGACGTGAAGCCGGCCGACGCCCTCGCGCACCCCACCTGGGCCATGGGGCCGGTCATCACCGTCAACTCCGCGACCCTGGTCAACAAGGGGCTGGAAGTCATCGAGGCGCACCTCCTCTACGACATTCCCTTCGACCGCATTGAGGTGGTCGTGCACCCGCAGTCGTATGTCCACTCGATGGTGGAATTCACGGACGGCTCGACGATCGCGCAGGCGACGCCCCCCGACATGCGGGGGCCCATCGCCATCGGTCTCGGCTGGCCCGAACGCGTCCCGGACGCGGCACCCGCCTTCGACTGGACGAAGGCGTCGAGCTGGGAGTTCTTCCCGCTCGACACCGACGCCTTCCCGTCCGTGGGACTCGCCCGGCACGTGGGGCGGCTCGCGGGCACGGCTCCGGCGGTGTTCAATGCCGCCAACGAGGAGTGCGTGGACGCGTTCCTGAACGGCACACTGCCGTTCAACGGGATCATGGAGACCGTCACCCGGGTCGTCGAGGAACACGGCACACCGTGTACGGGAACTTCTCTGACCGTCGCGGACGTCCTCGAAGCGGAGACCTGGGCGCGCGCCCGGGCCCGTGAACTGACGGCACAGACGACAAGCCCGGAGGCTCGTGCATGACGACCCTGATGATGATCCTCGGCATAGTCGTCTTCGTGCTCGGGCTGCTGATCTCGATCGCGTGGCACGAGCTGGGACATCTGTCGACGGCCAAACTCTTCGGCATCCGGGTGCCGCAGTACATGGTGGGCTTCGGGCCGACCATCTGGTCGCGCAAGAAGGGCGACACCGAGTACGGCATCAAGGCCGTGCCGCTCGGCGGCTACATCCGCATGATCGGCATGTTCCCGCCCGGCCCCGACGGACGGATCGAGGCCCGCTCGACCTCCCCGTTCCGGGGCATGATCGAGGACGCCCGGTCGGCCGCCTTCGAGGAACTCCAGCCCGGGGACGAGACCCGCCTCTTCTACACGCGCAAGCCGTGGAAGCGCGTGATCGTGATGTTCGCCGGCCCCTTCATGAACCTCGTGCTCGCCGTCGCGATCTTCCTCGGCGTGATGATGACGTTCGGCGTCCAGACCCAGACCACCACGGTCGGCAAGGTCTCCGACTGCGTCATCCAGCAGAGCGAGAACCGCACGAAGTGCGCCGCGAACGACCAGGCGGCACCCGCGAAGGCCGCCGGCCTCAAGGGCGGCGACAAGATCGTCGCCTTCGACGGCAAGCCGGTCTCCGACTGGTCCGCCCTCCAGTCCGACATCCGGGCCAACCCCGGCAAGGACGTCACGATCACCGTCGAGCGCAAGGGGCAGCAGGTCCCCCTGAAGGCCCACCTGATCAAGAACCAGGTGAGCAAGACGGACGGCAACGGCGGCTACGTCGAGGGCAAGTACGTGTACGCCGGCTTCCTCGGCTTCACGCCCGCCTCCGGCATCGTCCAGCAGTCCTTCGGCCAGTCCGTGACCCGCATGGGCGACATGATGCAGAACGGCATCGAGTCCCTGGTGTCGCTGCCCGGCAAGGTCCCCGACCTGTGGAACGCGGCCTTCGACAACGCCCCGCGCAAGGCCGACTCGCCCATGGGCGTCGTCGGCGCGGCCCGCATCGGCGGCGACGTCTTCACCCTGGACATCCCCGCGTCGCAGCAGGTCGCGATGATGCTCCTGCTCGTCGCCGGGTTCAACCTCTCCCTCTTCCTGTTCAACATGCTCCCGCTGCTCCCGCTCGACGGCGGGCACATCGCCGGGGCCCTGTGGGAGTCGCTGCGGCGCAACACGGCGAAGGTGCTCCGGCGCCCCGACCCGGGCCCGTTCGACGTGGCGAAGCTGATGCCGGTGGCCTACGTGGTGGCCGGGATCTTCGTCTGCTTCACGGTCCTCGTCCTGATCGCGGACGTGGTCAACCCCGTGAAAATCTCGTAGTCGTACCGCAGAGGCGATGGCCGGGCACCTTCGGGTGCCCGGCCGTCGTCCGTCCTGGGGGTTTGAACGCCGGGGGCGTGATGTGCCCGGTGGTGCGCCCGTACCGTAATCTCGGACCCCGGAGCCCACGATTTCCGGGACCTTGATCCACAACTTGGGGTTGCACATCAGATGACTGCGATTTCTCTCGGCATGCCGTCCGTCCCGACCAAGCTGGCCGAGCGCCGCAAGACCCGGCAGATCCAGGTCGGGACCGTCGCCGTGGGTGGAGACGCACCCGTCTCGGTGCAGTCGATGACGACCACGCGTACGTCGGACATCGGCGCGACGCTCCAGCAGATCGCCGAGCTGACCGCGTCCGGCTGCCAGATCGTGCGGGTCGCCTGTCCCACCCAGGACGACGCCGACGCGCTCGCCACGATCGCCAAGAAGTCCCAGATCCCCGTCATCGCGGACATCCACTTCCAGCCGAAGTACGTGTTCGCCGCGATCGACGCCGGCTGCGCGGCCGTCCGCGTCAACCCCGGCAACATCAAGCAGTTCGACGACCAGGTCAAGGAGATCGCGCGGGCCGCCAAGGACACCGGCACCCCGATCCGGATCGGCGTCAACGCGGGCTCCCTCGACAAGCGCCTGCTCCAGAAGTACGGCAAGGCCACGCCCGAGGCGCTCGTGGAGTCCGCGCTGTGGGAGGCCTCCCTCTTCGAGGAGCACGACTTCCGGGACATCAAGATCTCGGTCAAGCACAACGACCCGGTCGTCATGGTGAACGCCTACCGCCAGCTCGCCGCGGCCTGCGACTACCCGCTGCACCTCGGCGTCACCGAGGCGGGACCCGCCTTCCAGGGCACCATCAAGTCGGCCGTGGCCTTCGGCGCCCTGCTCTCCGAGGGCATCGGCGACACCATCCGCGTCTCGCTGTCGGCCCCGCCGGTCGAGGAGGTCAAGGTCGGCCTCCAGATCCTCCAGTCGCTGAACCTGCGCCAGCGCGGCCTGGAGATCGTCTCCTGCCCGTCCTGCGGCCGCGCCCAGGTCGACGTGTACAAGCTGGCCGAGGAAGTCACCGCCGGCCTCACCGGCATGGAGGTCCCGCTCCGCGTCGCCGTCATGGGCTGTGTCGTCAACGGCCCCGGCGAGGCCCGCGAGGCCGACCTCGGTGTCGCCTCCGGCAACGGCAAGGGCCAGATCTTCGTCAAGGGCGAGGTCATCAAGACCGTCCCCGAGTCGAAGATCGTCGAGACCCTGATCGAAGAGGCGATGAAGCTCGCCGAGCAGATGGAGGCCGACGGAGTCGCCTCCGGCGAACCGTCGGTGTCCGTGGCGGGCTGACGCCCCGGCTCCCAGCAGTCCCTTACGAGGCCCCCGGGCCCCGCGCCTTCCGACCCCCCGATCCGACACCGGACGGCTGGGGCTCCCGGCAAGGCGCGGGGCCCGGGGGCCTCTGCCACTCCGACACCCGGCCGAACGCCCCGGGCTCCGGCATTCACCGGGCGCCCCGGCCTGGCCGCGCCCCGGCTGCGCCCCGACGGCTGCCGCTTCCCGGCATGCGCTGCGTCCTGGCGTGCGTCGAGTCGGTGCGCCGCGTCCCGGTGGTGTTGGCCGCGCCCGGCGTCGCCCCCGCCCGGCGTCCCGCCCCGGTCCCTCCGACAGGCGCGTTCCGGGGACGGGCGCGACGATGGGGCGGAGCGCCGGACCGTACGGTCCCGGCGCGGCTTTCCGCAGGCACGGACGAACGGCGGGGCGGGGTGTTGGTCCGAGCCCAGGTGACCGCACGGCCCCTGTCACGCGACCCACGGCCGGTGCGCCCGGCCCAGGAGGCACGCCATGACCGCTGACCGAGCAGTACCTAAAACGCCTCGCCCGCAGGGTCTGGCCGGCCAGACGGTCGTGGTGATCGGGGCGAGCGCCGGCATCGGACGGGAGACGGCCCGCCAGGTACGCGCCGACGGCGGGCACCTGGTCCTCGTCGGCCGGAACCCGGAACGGCTGGAGGAGGCCGCACGGGAACTCCAGCCGGTCGGCACGGCCGCGTTCGACGCGAGCGACACCGCCCGCCTCGCGGAGTTCTTCGAGAACCTGCCCGGCCCGGTCGACCACATCCTCCTCACCGCGGGCAGCCCCGCCTACATGCCCCTGGACGACATGGAGGTCGACAGGGCGAGCCGTGCGTTCGCCCAGCGCCTGTCCATGACACTCGGCGTCGCCCTCGGCAGCAGGGACAAGGTCCGGGCCGGCGGCACCCTGATCTTCATCGGCGGCACCGGCGGCCGCCGGCCAGGACCCGGCATGTCGATCGTCGGCGCCATGACCGCGGCCCTGCCCGCCCTCACCGCCAACCTGGCCCTCGAACTCGCACCGATCCGGGCCAACCTCATCGCCCCCGGATTCGTCGACACCCCCCTGTCCGCCGCGCTGCTCGGCGACCGGCTGGAGGAACGCCGGGAGGAACTGCGCCGGACCCTGCCCATCCGCCGGGTCGTGGGACCCGAGGACGTGGCGGCGCTCGCCGTCCACCTCATGGTCAACGAAGCACTCACCGGCGCGACCTTCGACGTGGACGGCGGCCAGCAGCTCGTCGCCCGCTGACCGCACGGCACGGGCCGGACCGTTCCGCCGGTACGAGGGGCGGCGGGGCACAACCTCGCCAGGTACAGTGCGGAGATCAGCAGATCCCAGGGTGAGGCCCCCGCACGTGTTGACCCAGACCACCACCAGGGTCCTCGAACCGAGTGACCTGGACGCCGCGCTCGCCGTCCTCGGCCGCGAGCCGGTGGCGAACGCCTTCGTCACCTCCCGAGTACAGGTCGCCGGGCTCGACCCGTGGCGGCTCGGCGGAGAGATGTGGGGCTGGTACGAGGACGGCATGCTCCAGTCCCTGTGCTACGCCGGCGCCAACCTCGTCCCGATCTGCGCCACCCCCCGCGCCGTCCGCGGCTTCGCCGACCGTGCCCGCAGAAGCGGCCGCCGCTGCTCCTCCATCGTCGGACCCGCCGAGTCCACCGCCCAGCTGTGGCGGCTCCTCGAACCGAGCTGGGGCCCCGCCCGCGACGTCCGCGCCCACCAGCCGCTGATGGTGACCGACCGGCTGCCCGCGGGCATCACCCCGGATCCGTACGTCCGCCGCATCCGCAAGGACGAGATGGAGACGATCATGCCGGCCTGCGTCGCCATGTTCACCGAGGAGGTCGGCGTCTCCCCGCTGGCCGGCGACGGCGGACTGCTCTACCAGGCCCGGGTCGCCGAGCTCGTCGGCTCGGGCCGCTCCTTCGCCCGCCTCGACCAGGACGGCAACGTCGTCTTCAAGGCGGAGATCGGCGCCGCGACCGCGGAGGCCTGCCAGATCCAGGGGGTGTGGATGGCCCCCGAGCACCGCGGCCGGGGACTGGCGGCCCCCGCCATGGCGGCCGTGCTGCGCTACGCCCTCGCCGACGTCGCCCCGGTCGTCAGCCTCTACGTCAACGACTTCAACACCGCGGCGCGGGCGACGTACCGCCGCGTGGGCTTCCAGGAGGCCGGCGCGTTCATGAGTGTCCTGTTCTGACGCCGGGAGCGGGCCCGCCCGCACCTCACGCCTCACACGGTCCGCCAGGTAGTCTCCCGGCATGCTGCGCTTCCCCGGTCACGGCCACCGCCGGTTCGACGACGTGGTCATCGGCCCGCTGGATCTCGCCGCGCGCGTCGACGAGGCGCTCGCCGTGCAGGCGCTCGCGTTCGGGCTCGGCGCCGACGAGATCGCCGTACGACGCCAGATCGTGCTGCGCCACCTCACCTGCCCGGGAGCACGCGCGCTGGGCGCCACCACCGCCGACGGACGGCTCGTGGGATTCGTCTACGGCATGCCGAACGACCGCGCCCACTGGTGGTCCACCGTCGTCGAACCGTATCTGCGGGCCCAGGGCCACGACGGCTGGCTCGACGACTCCTTCGTGATCACCGAACTGCACGTCCACCCCCGCTTCCAGAACCGGGGCGTGGGACGCACCCTGATCACCGCCATCACCGACACGGCGACCGAGCCCCGTTCGATCCTCTCCGCGATCGACATCGACAGCCCGGCCCGCGGCCTGTACCGCTCCCTGGGCTACGAGGACCTCGCGCGCCGGGTCCTGTTCCCGAGCGCCCCCAAGCCGTACGCGGTGATGGGCGCCCCCTTGCCCCTCCGACACCCCTAATGGATTTCCGGGGACGGCCGCCGCCCGGATAACCTCCAGACATCACCCTTACGCAGCAGGAGTCGAGAACCATGGCCCAGGTCCAGCGCATGTCCCGTTTGATGGTCAAGACATTGCGTGACGACCCGGCGGACGCCGAGACGCTCAACCACAAGCTGCTCGTCCGCGCCGGCTACGTCCGCCGCAACGCCGCGGGCATCTGGACCTGGCTGCCGCTCGGCAAGAAGGTCCTCGACAACATCTCCCGCGTGGTCCGCGAGGAGATGGACGCGATCGGCGCCCAGGAGGTCCTCCTCCCGGCCCTGCTGCCCAAGGAGCCCTACGAGGCCTCGGCCCGCTGGGAGGAGTACGGCGACCTGCTGTTCCGCCTCAAGGACCGCAAGGGCGCCGAGTACCTGCTCGGTCCCACGCACGAGGAGATCTTCACGCTGATCGTGAAGGACCAGGTGGCCTCGTACAAGGACCTGCCGGTCATGCTCTACCAGATCCAGACGAAGTACCGCGACGAGGCCCGTCCCCGCGCCGGTGTGCTGCGCGGCCGCGAGTTCCAGATGAAGGACTCGTACTCCTTCGACATCACGGACGAGGGTCTCGCCGAGTCCTACCGGCTGCACCGCGAGGCCTACCAGAAGATCTTCGCGCGTCTGGGCCTCGACTACCGCATCGTGTCCGCCGTCTCCGGCGCCATGGGCGGCTCGGCCTCCGAGGAGTTCCTCGCGCCCGCGCCCGCAGGTGAGGACACCTTCGTGGACTGCCCGGCCTGCGACTACGCCGCCAACACCGAGGCCGTGACCTTCAAGCTCACGCCCGTCGCCGGTGAGCACGGCGCGGTCGAGGAGCTGGACACCCCCGACACCCCGACCATCGAGACGCTCGCCCAGCACCTCGGCGTGCCCGCCTCGGCGACGCTGAAGAACCTGCTGGTCAAGATCGACGGCGAGATCGTGGCCGTGGGCGTCCCCGGCGACCGCGAGGTCGACCTCGGCAAGCTCGGCGAGCACCTGGCCCCGGCCGTCGTCGAACTCGTCACGGCCGAGGACTTCGTGGGCCGCGAGGACCTCGTACGCGGCTACGTGGGCCCGCAGGGCCTGGAGAAGGTCCGCTACATCGCCGACCCGCGCGTGGCCCCCGGCACCGCCTGGATCACCGGCGCCAACAAGATCAACACGCACGCGAAGAACGTCGTGGCCGGCCGTGACTTCGAGGTCGACGACTACCTCGACGTGGTCGTGGTGGAAGAGGGCGACCCCTGCCCCAAGTGCGGCGCCGGCCTCAAGCTGGACCGTGCCATCGAGATCGGCCACATCTTCCAGCTCGGCCGCAAGTACGCCGACACCTTCGGCCTCGACGTCCTCGGGCAGCAGGGCAAGCCGGTCCGCGTGACCATGGGCTCGTACGGCATCGGCGTCTCCCGCGCCGTCGCCGCGCTGGCGGAGCAGTCGGCCGACGAGCAGGGCCTGTGCTGGCCCAAGGAGATCGCTCCCGCCGACGTGCACGTCGTCGCCGCGGGCAAGGCCCTCCAGACCGAGCTGGCGCTCGACGTCTCCGAGCAGCTCGGCGCCGCGGGCATCCGGGTCCTGGTCGACGACCGCGCGGGCGTCTCCCCGGGCGTGAAGTTCACCGACGCGGAGCTCATCGGCGTCCCGAAGATCCTGGTCGCGGGCCGCCGTTCGGCCGAGGGCGTCCTGGAACTGAAGGACCGCCGCACCGGCGAGCGCGAGGAACTGACCGTCGAAGAGGCGATCGCCCGCCTCACGGCCTAGCCGACGACCCGAGCGGCGCCCCGCACCCCGGACAGGGTGCGCGGCGCCGCTCGGTCGTTTCCGTGAACCCGTATGGCCGTGAACCCGTAAAGCCGTGAACCGTGAACCCGTGCAGGGGACGAGCTCAGAGCCAGCCGGCGAACTCCAGGAGCAGTTCGGCGTCCTGGGCGCGGCCGACCCGGCCCGCCCGGACGCCCGACTCGACGGCGCGGAACAGGGTCCAGCCGCGCAGCCGCGCCTGGTCCACGTCCAGGGACTCGGCGAGCCGCTTGATCCGCCGGCGGGTGATCGACGCGCCCGAAGGAGAGGCGATGAGGTCCTCCACCCGGTCGCGGACCAGCCGGGCCAGGTCGAACGCGCACTCCCCGACCACCGGGTCGGGCCCCACGGCCAGCCACGGCAGCCGCTCGGCGGCGAGCACCTTGCTCTGGCGGAACGTGCCGTGCAGCAGCCGTGCCTCCGGCGGGTCGGCCAGCAGCTCGTCGCGGGCCGCGAGGGCCGCGTCGACCAGATCCCTGACCCCGGCCCCTGCCTCGCCCGCCGCCGTGGCCCGCATGGCCTCGGCCTGCCGTCCGGTCCGCTCCGCCACGGTCTCGAAGCCGGAGTCCGGGGGCGGCTCGACCCACAGCCGCCGCAGCGTCCCCGCCGCCTCCAGCAGGGCCTTCGCCTCCGGCAGCGACCGCACCGACACGTCCGGGTGCAGCCGCTCCAGCAGCAGGGCGCCGTCGGCGGACGCGTCCTGCCCGACGCCGTCGGAGTCGAGCAGCCGGACCGCGCCGAGCCCGTCCCAGTGGGCGAGCGCGGCCCGCTCGCTCCGCGGACGCGCCCGCGCGGGCGCCAGCTTCAGCACCGCGGGCGTGCCGTCGGCCCGCCGCACCAGCACGACCAGACTGCTGCGCCCGCCCGGCGCCTGCACCCGTTCCACGGTCAACTCGCGTACGGCGACGGCCTGTCGGGCCAGCCCGGGCAGGCTCTCCAGCCACTCGTCGGCCTCGTCGGCGCCTTCCGGCCCGCTCCGGCGGGTCTCGCCGAGTGCCCGGAGAAGGCGCTGCGGCGGTTCGAAGGCCATGCGCGAGTCCATGCGCGAGATGTTTCCTTCCAGGTCGCGTTACGTCGGCGAGGGTGCCGTCGGGGACGGGGTGGCCGCCCGCTCGGCGAGCCCAGGGAAGGCTACGCTCTCGCCGCTCCAGCGCACGGCGCGCACCGCGGCCTCGCGCAGCGCCCCGGCCGCCATGCGCCGCCGGTCGCCGGTGGCGGCGCGCACGAGGTCGGAGTACACGTCGGCCACCCGCTCCTCCAGGTCGGCCGCGAACCGTATGGCCGCGGCGGTGTCCGTCACCGGGAACGGCAGCATGTACGCGGCCGACGCGGCCTCGGGCGCGGCGCCCATGTCCCTGACCGCGCGCGTGAGTTCGTCGCGGCGCGCCCGGTGGGCGTCGTACGCCGACCGGGCGTCCGACTGCCGGGCCGCGCCGATCCTGGCGCCCACGACGCCGTAGCCGTAGACGGCCGCGTGCTCGGCGCCCAGCGCGGCCTGAAGGGCCGTGAGCTCCGCTTCCTCGGTCCTGCTCCGCTTGCTCACTTCGCCGCCTTCGTCAGCAGGAACGCGTGGGCCGCGCCGGCCGCCGCCACCGAGGCGAGCAGCCGGGCGAGTTCGCCGGGGACGTGCACCAGCGCCTGTGTCCGCTCGTCCGCGAGCGCCAGTTCGGCGGAGGCCAGTTCGGCGAGCGCGTCCTTGGGCCGGGCAGGCACACCGGAGGCCCCGCCCGAAGCCGAGGCCGAGGCCGAACTCGAAGCGGACGGCGACCCCGAAGCGGACGACTCGGAAGCCGGACCCGAAGCCGGACCCGACGCGGACGGGGATCCGGTGGAGGACGCGGAAGCCGATGCAGATGCCGGCGCCGTAGGTGAGGCGGCCGCCGAAGCGGACCCCGACGGAGCCGCCGTCGCTCCCGCGCTGCCGCCCCCGAACGCCTTCGCGTGCCGGACGACCTCCGCCCGCAGCGGACCGAGCCGCTCCGCCAGCTGCGGATGCGCGGCGATCACCGCGGTGTACCGGTCGGAGAGGGTCGAGCTGTCGCGGGCCGCACGGGCGCGGGTCCGGTCCGCGAGCGACGGGCTGCCGCTCGTGGTGTCGCCCGACGACTCGGGAGCGGCGGAACAGCCCGCGAGCGCGAAGGCACCCGCGGCGGCCGCGAGCAGGGTCCTTCGGCGCGGACCCGACGGGGTGCGCGACGGCAGGGGGAACGACACGGCAGACGTCCTCGGAGGGCTCGTACGAATGTATGGGCGAACTGCCCGTGATCACGGTACCCGCGCATCGGCCGAACACGGCCCAGCGGCTCTCCTCCAACTGTCCCCGGCCCCGTTCGGCGCGGTCCCGCCGGGGTCCCGGGGCGCCGCCCCGCCCGCCCGGTGGACGGCAACACCCCCCGCGACCGGATACCCTTTGAGCTGACACGCGACCAACCCACAACAGCACACGCGGCCGAGGAGTCACCCGGATGAGCACGACCCAGAGCGAGAGGCTTCGAGAACTCCTGGATCCGCTCGTGACCTCCCAGGGACTCGATCTGGAAGAGATCGAAGTCGAGGCCGTAGGCCGTAAGCGTGTACTGCGCGTCGTCGTCGACTCCGACGAGGGCGCCGATCTGGACGCGATCGCCGATGTGAGCCGCGCGCTCTCGGCGAAGCTCGACGAGACCGACGTGATGGGTGCCGGTGAGTACACCCTCGAGGTCGGGACCCCCGGTGCCGAGCGCGAGCTCAAGGAGCACCGTCACTACGTACGCGCCACCGACCGCCTGGTGAAGTTCCAGCTGGCGGAGGACGGCGAACTGCTCGCCAGGATCCTGCGGGTCGAGGACGACGGTCTCGACGTCGAGGTGCCGGGCGTGAAGGGGCGCAAGCCCACCGCCAGGAAGCTCGCCTTCGGAGACATCGTCAAGGCCCGCGTCCAGGTCGAGTTCAACCGCAAGGACAAGAAGGAAGAGGAGGCGTAGCCGTGGACATCGACATGAGTGCCCTGCGGGGTCTGGTGCGGGAGAAGGAGATCTCCTTCGACCTGCTGGTCGAGGCGATCGAGTCGGCCCTCCTCATCGCCTACCACCGCACCGAGGGAAGCCGCCGGCGCGCGCGCGTGGAACTCGACCGGTCGACCGGTCATGTGACCGTGTGGGCGAAGGAGGACCCCGCCGACCTGGAGGAGGGGCAGGAGGCCCGCGAGTTCGACGACACCCCCTCGGGGTTCGGCCGGATCGCGGCGACCACCGCCAAGCAGGTCATCCTCCAGCGTCTGCGGGACGCGGAGGACGACGCGACCCTCGGCGAGTACGCGGGCCGCGAGGGCGACATCGTCACCGGTGTGGTCCAGCAGGGCCGCGACCCGAAGAACGTGCTCGTCGACATCGGCAAGCTGGAGGCCATCCTGCCCGTGCAGGAGCAGGTCCCCGGCGAGACCTACGAGCACGGCCTGCGCCTGCGCTCGTACGTCGTACGGGTGGCCAAGGGTGTCCGCGGTCCGTCCGTGACCCTGTCCCGTACGCACCCCAACCTCGTGAAGAAGCTCTTCGCGCTGGAGGTGCCGGAGATCGCCGACGGTTCCGTCGAGATCGCCGCCATCGCCCGTGAGGCCGGCCACCGCACGAAGATCGCCGTCCGGTCCAACCGCAGCGGCCTGAACGCCAAGGGCGCCTGCATCGGCCCGATGGGCGGCCGGGTGCGCAACGTGATGGCCGAGCTCAACGGCGAGAAGATCGACATCGTCGACTGGTCGGACGACCCGGCCGACATGGTGGCCAACGCGCTCTCGCCGGCCCGTGTCTCCAAGGTCGAGGTCGTCGACCTCGCGGCCCGCTCCGCGCGGGTGACGGTCCCCGACTACCAGCTGTCGCTGGCGATCGGCAAGGAGGGCCAGAACGCCCGCCTCGCCGCGCGCCTCACCGGCTGGCGGATCGACATCCGTCCGGACACCGAGCAGCCCGACGGGCAGCGCGGGGAATAGACCGGGAATAGATCCGGCCCGCGCGTCGCTTACATCACGACAACAACCGTTCGATTCTTGCCCCAAAGGGGTGAGGTCGGTACGGGGAGGTAGACTTAACAGTGTCTGGCCGGACGCGAGCCCGCGCATGCCCTGAACGCACCTGTGTGGGGTGCCGGGAGCGAGCGGCCAAGAGAGACTTGCTGCGCATCGTGGCGGTCGAGGGTGAAGGTGTCCCCGATCATCGCGGTACGCTGCCTGGTCGGGGTGCGTACGTGCACCCCGTTCCGGTCTGTCTCGATCTGGCGGTCCGCCGCCGGGCGATCCCACGGGCGCTGCGCGCCCCGGGACCGCTCGACACCGCGGCGTTGCGCCTCTACGTCGAGCAGGCAGCACCGTAAGAAGCGTCGTACGGAACCCCCGTGCGGCCCTGGTATTCCGCGAGTTGGAAGTAGGTCGAGATTGCGATGAGCACTCGATGAGCACGCGATGAGTACGCCCATGAAGTAGCGACGGTCCGGACGCAGACCCGGACCTAAAAGGAGCGAAGTGGCTAAGGTCCGGGTATACGAACTCGCCAAGGAGTTCGGCGTAGAGAGCAAGGTCGTCATGGCCAAGCTCCAAGAACTCGGTGAATTCGTCCGTTCGGCGTCCTCGACGATCGAGGCCCCCGTCGTACGCAAACTGACAGATGCCCTCCAGCAGGGCAACGGTGGCGGCAAGGCCGCCCCGCGCAAGGCTGCCCCGGCGAAGCCGGGCGCCCCCTCCCCGGCGCAGGCTGCCCGTCCGGCCGCCCCGCGCCCGCCGGCCCCGAAGCCGGCCGCGGCCGAGAAGCCCGCGGCCGCTCCGGTGACCCCGGCCGCCTCGGGCCCGCGCCCGATGCCCGGCCCCAAGCCGGCCCCGAAGCCCGCTCCGGCGGCTCCGGCTCCGGTCGCGGCCGAGTTCACGGCGCCCCCGTCGGCGCCGGCCGCGCCGCAGCAGCAGGCCCCCTCGGCTCCGGCCGCGGGTCCCCGTCCGGGCGCCCCGCGTCCCGCCGGCCAGGCCCCGCGTCCCGGTGCCCGTCCGGCCGGTACTCCCGGCCAGGGCGGTCAGGGCCGTGGTGACCGTCCCGAGCGCGGCGACCGTCAGGGCGCCCCGCGTCCCGGCGGCCAGGCCCCGCGTCCGGGTGGTGCCCGTCCCGCGGGTCCCCGTCCGGGCAACAACCCGTTCACCTCTGGTGGCTCCACCGGCATGGCGCGCCCGCAGGCGCCCCGTCCCGGCGGTGCCCCGCGTCCCGGTGGCGCCGGTGCCCCCGGCGGCCCGCGCCCGCAGGGTGCCGGCGGCCAGGACCGTGCTCCCCGTCCGCAGGGCGGTCCCGGCGGCGCCCCGCGTCCGCAGGGCGGTCCGGGCGGTGCCCGTCCCACCCCGGGCGGCATGCCCCGTCCGCAGGCCCCGCGTCCCGGCGGCGGTCCGGGCGGTAACCGTCCGAACCCCGGCATGATGCCTCAGCGTCCTGCCGCGGGCAGCCCGCGTCCCGGCGGCGGCCCCGGTGGCCGTGGTCCGGGTGCAGGCGGCGGTCGTCCGGGCGGTCCCGGCGGCGGTCGTCCCGGCGGCGGCTTCGCCGGTCGTCCGGCCGGTCCCGGCGGTGGCGGCGGCGGCTTCGCCGGTCGTCCCGGTGGTCCCGGTGGCGGTGGCGGCGGCTTCGCCGGCCGTCCGGGTGGTCCCGGCGGTGGCGGCGGCGGTCGTCCCGGCTTCGGCGGTCGTCCGGGTGGTCCCGGTGGCCGTGGTGGCACGCAGGGTGCGTTCGGCCGTCCCGGCGGTCCCGCGCGTCGCGGTCGCAAGTCGAAGCGGCAGAGGCGCCAGGAGTACGAGGCCATGCAGGCCCCGTCGGTCGGCGGCGTGATGCTGCCTCGCGGCAACGGACAGTCCGTCCGCCTGTCGCGCGGTGCCTCCCTCACCGACTTCGCGGAGAAGATCAACGCCAACCCGGCGTCGCTCGTCGCCGTGATGATGAACCTCGGCGAGATGGTCACTGCCACGCAGTCCGTCTCCGACGAGACCCTCCAGCTGCTCGCCGGCGAGATGAACTACGTCATCGAGATCGTCAGCCCGGAGGAGGAGGACCGCGAGCTTCTCGAGTCCTTCGACATCGAGTTCGGCGAGGACGAGGGTGGCGAGGAGTTCCTCGTCGCGCGTCCGCCGGTCGTGACCGTCATGGGTCACGTCGACCACGGTAAGACCCGCCTTCTCGACACCATCCGCAAGACGAACGTCGTCGCGGGCGAGGCCGGCGGTATCACCCAGCACATCGGTGCGTACCAGGTCACGACCCAGGTCAACGACGAAGAGCGCAAGATCACCTTCATCGACACCCCGGGTCACGAGGCGTTCACCGCCATGCGTGCCCGTGGCGCGAAGTCGACCGACATCGCGATCCTCGTGGTGGCGGCCAACGACGGTGTGATGCCCCAGACGATCGAGGCGCTGAACCACGCCAAGGCGGCCGACGTGCCGATCGTGGTCGCGGTCAACAAGATCGACGTCGAGGGTGCCGACCCGACCAAGGTGCGCGGACAGCTCACCGAGTTCGGTCTGGTGGCCGAGGAGTACGGCGGCGACACCATGTTCGTCGACATCTCCGCCAAGCAGGGCCTCAACATCGAGAGCCTGCTGGAGGCCGTGGTCCTGACCGCGGACGCCTCGCTCGACCTGCGGGCCAACCCGGAGCAGGACGCGCAGGGTATTGCGATCGAGTCCCACCTCGACCGCGGCCGCGGTGCCGTCGCGACCGTCCTGGTCCAGCGAGGCACCCTGCGGGTCGGCGACACCATGGTGGTCGGCGACGCGTACGGCCGTGTCCGCGCGATGCTCGACGACAAGGGCGAGAACGTGGAAGAGGCGGGTCCCTCGACCCCGGTCCTCGTCCTCGGTCTCACCAACGTCCCGGGCGCCGGCGACAACTTCCTCGTCGTCGACGAGGACCGCACGGCGCGGCAGATCGCCGAGAAGCGGGCGGCGCGCGAGCGCAACGCCAACTTCGCCCGCCGGGGTGTCCGGTTCTCCCTGGAGAACCTGGACGAGGCCCTCAAGGCCGGTCTGGTGCAGGAACTCAACCTCATCATCAAGGGCGACGCGTCCGGTTCGGTGGAGGCTCTCGAGTCCTCGCTGCTCCAGCTCGACGTCGGCGACGAGGTCGACATCCGTGTCCTGCACCGCGGTGTGGGTGCGGTCACCGAGTCCGACATCAACCTGGCGACCGGCTCCGACGCCATCGTCATCGGCTTCAACGTCCGCGCTGCGGGCCGCGCGGCGCAGATGGCGGAGCGCGAGGGCGTCGACGTCCGGTACTACTCGGTGATCTACCAGGCCATCGAGGAGATCGAGGCGGCCCTCAAGGGCATGCTCAAGCCGGAGTACGAGGAGGTCGAGCTCGGCACGGCGGAGATCCGCGAGGTCTTCAAGTCGTCCAAGCTGGGCAACATCGCCGGTGTCCTGGTCCGCTCGGGCGAGGTCAAGCGCAACACCAAGGCGCGCCTCGTCCGCGACGGCAAGGTCATCGCGGAGAACCTCAACATCTCCGGGCTGCGTCGCTTCAAGGACGACGTCACCGAGATCCGCGAAGGCTTCGAGGGTGGTATCAACCTCGGAAACTTCAACGACATCAAGGTCGACGACGTCATCGCGACGTACGAGATGCGCGAGAAGCCGCGCTCGTAAAGCGGTTCCCAGGCTGGCCGGCGGTGAGCAGTCACCGCCGGCCAGCCTGGCTTTTGCCGGATCACACGATTCCCCGCGTCCCTTCCCGGGGCGCGGGGAACTGTGTGACCGGGCCCGGAAACCCCGTCGAGCGAGCCGACGGTTCGTTGTACGGTTCTGATGTCCCTGCCAAGCGCTTTGGCAGGCCGTCTACCCCGTACCGGCGGGACATCCGGTTACACATGTATGTGGGGACGCTGTCCTTCGATCTGCTCCTCGGCGATGTTCACTCGCTCAAGGAGAAACGCTCTCTCGTCCGGCCGATCGTCGCCGAACTCCAGCGGAAGTACGCGGTGAGTGCCGCCGAGACGGGCAACCAGGACCTTCACCGCAGGGCGGAGATCGGCCTGGCGGTGGTCTCCGGGGACACCGCGCACCTGACCGACGTACTGGACCGGTGCGAACGGCTGGTCGCGGCCCGACCGGAGGTGGAACTGCTGTCGGTACGACGCAGGCTCCACAGCGACGAAGACTGACGAAGACCGACGCAACACGCAAGGCGAAGAAGGAGACGGACCAGTGGCCGACAACGCGCGGGCGAAGAGGCTGGCGGACCTCATCCGAGAGGTGGTGGCCCAGAAGCTGCAACGCGGGATCAAGGACCCGCGGCTCGGCACTCACGTCACCATCACGGACACCAGGGTCACCGGGGACCTCCGGGAGGCCACCGTCTTCTACACGGTGTACGGGGACGACGAGCAGCGTGCCGAGGCGGCCGCGGGCCTGGAGAGCGCCAAGGGCGTACTCCGTTCGGCCGTCGGCGCGGCGGCGGGCGTGAAGTTCACGCCGACGCTGACGTTCGTCGCGGACGCCCTCCCGGACACCGCCAAGACCATCGAGGACCTGCTCGACAAGGCACGGGCCTCGGACGCGAAGGTGCGCGAGGTCTCGGCCGGTGCCGCCTTCGCGGGCGACGCCGACCCGTACAAGAAGCCGGGCGAGGACGACGAGGACGACGAGGACGACTCGGCTCGATGACGCAGAAGACCAAAACGCCCGACGGGCTTGTCATCGTCGACAAGCCGTCGGGCTTCACCTCGCACGACGTGGTCGCCAAGATGCGCGGGATCGCCAGGACCCGCCGCGTCGGCCACGCGGGCACCCTCGACCCCATGGCGACGGGCGTGCTCGTCCTCGGGGTCGAGAAGGCCACCAAGCTCCTCGGGCACCTCGCGCTCACCGAGAAGGAGTACCTCGGCACGATCCGGCTCGGCCAGAACACGCTGACCGACGACGCCGAGGGCGAGATCACCTCCTCCGCGGACGCCTCCGGCGTGAAGCGGGACGCGATCGACGCCGGGGTGGCCAGGCTGACCGGCGCCATCATGCAGGTGCCGTCCAAGGTCAGCGCCATCAAGATCGACGGCGTGCGCTCGTACAAGCGGGCGCGCGAGGGCGAGGACTTCGAGATCCCGGCCCGCCCGGTGACCATCTCCTCGTTCACGGTGTACGACATCCGTGACGCGGTCGCCGAGGACGGCACCCCGGTGCTCGACCTGGTCGTCTCCGTCGTCTGCTCCTCGGGCACGTACATCCGGGCGATCGCCCGCGACCTCGGCGCCGACCTCGGCGTCGGCGGCCACCTCACGGCCCTGCGCCGCACCCGCGTCGGCCCGTACAAGCTGGACTCCGCGCGCACCCTCGACCAGCTCCAGGAGGAGCTGACCGTGATGCCGATCGCGGAGGCGGCCGCGGCCGCGTTCCCGCGCTGGGACGTGGACACCAAGCGGGCCCGGCTGCTGCTCAACGGCGTCCGGATCGAGATGCCCGACGAGTACGCGGGCAACGGCACCGTCGCCGTCTTCGACCCCGAGGGGCAGTTCCTCGCGCTGGTCGAGGAGCAGAAGGGCAAGGCCAAGAGCCTGGCCGTCTTCGCCTGAGCACCGCGCGCCCCCGGCGGGCGCGCGGCACGGCGCGGCACGGCGCCCGTGGAGCGGCGGTCACGGGGTCTCGTGCCCGCCGCTCGACGGTCCCCCTCGGTTCCCCCACCCAAGGGTGTATCCATCCGACCTGCCGTATTCACCCCATCGGGCGGGCGCTCGGAGTGAACCGGGGGAGTAGACGGGGGCGCGTTTCCCGCACGATCTGTCCCGCTGATCAACTCGCCCCTACCGTCGGACGCAGGAGCGCGGCGGGGAGGTTCGGGTATGGCGGGGCGAGGCCCGCGGACCGGTTTCGCAGGGACGGCGGGCGGATCCGGGGGAACGGGGTACGACGACACGGCCGACGGAGCCGTGCGGACGGGGGACGACGCCCTCGTACGCCTCTGCGACCTGGCCGGCCGTCCCCGCGGCACGGGTTTCGCCGCCGACCACGACGGCACGGTCGTCACCAGCCACGAGGCCGTCGAGGGCCTGGACGGGCTCGTCCTGCACGCCCCCGGGGGCCGCGCCCGCGTGCTGGGCCCCGACGCCGTCACCCCCCTGCCCGGCCTCGGTCTGGCCCTGGTGCACACCGAGGGGCTCGGCCTGGTCCCGCTCCCCGTCACCGTGCGGGACCGCGTCGCGACCGGCACGTACGTCAGACTCGCCGCGGGCGGCTGGCGCGAGGCGCGGGTGCTGGACTCCTCCGCCGTGACGTACACGGCCGACGGCCGCACCCATCTCCTGGACGGCGCACTGGAGTTGGCGATCGGAACGGCGGGCGCGGACGCGCTCAGGCCGGGCGGCGGAGCGTCCGGCGGACCGGTCCTCGACGCCAGGACCGGCGCGGTCGTGGCGGTCGTCTGCACCACCCTGGTCGCCCGCACCCCTTCCGGGGACACCCCGGCGGTCCAGCGCGCACCCGGCCTCGCCGTCCCCCTGCGCGCCGCCGCGGGACCGCTCGCCGAACTGCTGGCCCGCAACACGGCCACCGTGCCCGCGTACGGCGACGATCTGAACCTCGCCGCCGCCCTCGAACTCACGGCGACCTCGGTCGGCTCGGACGGACCCCGCCCGCCGGTCGCGTCCGGGACCGCCGGCCCGTACCCCGGAATCGTCGAACGGGACGACGTTGCGCGGGAGTTGGCGTCCTTCGGGAACGGCCGGGCCCTCGTCCTCGGGCTCGTCGGCCCGCCCGGCAGCGGCCGTACGACGGAACTCGCCGCCCTCGCCGCCCGCCGTCTCTGGGGCCGCGCACCGGCCCCCACCCTGTGGCTGCGCGGCGCCGACCTCCGCGCCGACGACACCTCGGTCGCGGACGCCGCCACGCGCGCACTGGAGCGCGCCGGGCGGATCGTGGCCGCGTCCCGGCGCGATCCCGGCGAGTCCGGCGCCGCCCGGCGGTCCCGGGCCGCGGCGAGCGTCCTGCCGCCCGAGGGCTACGACGGTGAACTCGGCGACATCGCCCCGGACCGTCTCGCCGGCCCGGCCGACGCCGCAGGCCGTCCCCTCCTGCTCCTCCTGGACAGCCCGGAGGAGATGCCCCCCGAACTGGCCCACCGGCTCCCCGACTGGACCGGGGCGACGGCCGCGTGGCTGACGGAGACCGGCGCCCGCCTGGTGATCGCCTGCCGCCCCGAGCACTGGGAAGCGGCGGGCGCGGAATTCCCCGCGGACCTGCTGCACCGCCCGGCGCCGGGTCCGGCCGACCCGTGGGCACCGGACCCGGACGGCCGGACCGTCCCGGCCCCGGGCGGAGCCCTGCCTCCCTGTGTCCCGCTCGGGGAGCTGAGCGAGGATGAGGGGCGGCGGGCGCGGTCGGGAGGCGGGATCCCGGAGGGCGTTCTCGCCCCGGGCGACGCCAACCGTCCGCTGGTGCTCCGGCTGCTCTCCGAGGTGCTGGCCGCGCCCGTCGACCCGCCGCCGCGGTCCGCCACGGCACCGGGGGCCGGACCGCTGGACCGCGACGACGTGTTCGCCGCCCACCTCGACCTGATGTGCCTGCGCGTCGCGGTCCGGCTCGCCGACGCGAACGGGCTGCGCGGCACCGCCGTGCGACGGCTCGCGGCCCGGGTCTCCGGCCAGGTCCACGAAGCGGCGCGGCGCTGTCTGGGCCCAGGGCAGGGCCGTCTGGACCGGGCCTCCTTCGAGAGCGTGTTCCCCTGGGGGCCCGCCCGGGGACGGCTCGCGGGCATCACCGGCTGGGCGTCCGCCGTCCTCACCGAAGGCCTCCTGGTCCCCGCGGGCGACGGCTACCGCTTCGCCCACGAGGAACTCGCCGACTGGATCCAGGGCTCCCACCTCGACCTGACCGCGGCGCTCGACAGCCTGGTCCACCGAGCCCGAGGTCGAGCCCGTGACCGAGCTACAGCGCGACGAGGTGCCGGCTCGGGGTCCGGCCTGGGGTCCGGCAGGGGCTGCGACTCCGGGACCGGCACAGACATCGGCCCAGGCCCGGGTCCAGGCATCGGCACGGGCTCCCGGAGCCGCGGCGGTTCCGGGACCGGCAGCCGTTCCGGCGCGGGTACGGGCTCTGCGACCTCGATCGGCACGGGTTCCGGGGACGCGGTCGGAGGCGGCTCAGGGACGGGTTCCGCCATCGTGACGGGCACAGGTCCCGGCCCGGGGAGCAGCTCCGTAACGGGTACGGGTACGGGTACGGGTGCCGGTGCCGGTACGGGCTCCCGGCTCGGTTCCGACCCCGGCGCAGACCCCGTTCCCGTGCCCCGCCACAGGATCGGCCCCGTCGTCGAGGCCCTGCTCCTGTCGGCCCGTCACCAGGACACCGCCGAACCGGCCCTCCGCCTGGAGGACCTCGTCCACGCGGTCGACGAACTGCTCCCCGAGGCGCCGGACCGGGACACCGCCCCGCACGGCCCGACGCCCGGCGCCCGTCCGGCCTCCCCTTCGCCGCGGGCGGACTCCCTCTGGTGGGCCACCCGCCTGCTGACCACCGCCCTGCTCCGCGTGCCCGACGCCACCCCGTACACCGGTGCGCTGCGGCTCCTCACCGAGCGGATCGTGGCATGGCGGCAGCGGGGCCGGGCCGTCCCGGAGGAGTTCGGCCCCGCTTTCTGGGTCGCGCTGCCCGTCCCGGACACGGAACGCTTCGATCTGCTCCGGCGCCTGGTGGTGGCCGACCCCCGCCGCGCCCCGGCCGCCGAGCCTCCGTGCCCGGGCGGGACCCCCGCCGCCCCGCGCCACCTCGACACCGTCTCCCGTCTCCTCGCCGCCGACCCCATCGCCGTACACCGTCACCTCACCCGCTGGTTCGACGACGAGCGGCCCCTGCCCGCCACACCGAACGCGACCGTGGCGACGGCCGCCCAGGCACTGCTGTACGCGCACCGGCGGCGCGCCCCGGACGACCTGGCCGAGGCGCTGACGGCCGCCGCGCACCCGCGGGGCGACGAACTGCTGGCCGTGCTCGCCGAGGAGGAGCCCTCGGCCGTGTGCCGGGCGGTCGACCGGTGGGCCCACGACGAACGGCCGGCGCGCCGCGCGGCGGCGGTCGCCCACGGCCTGCGGGCGGCACCGTTCGCGCCCACCCCGGCCGACCGGGAACTGCTGCGCGGGGCCGCCCTCGCCGTGCTCGCCCGCCCGGCGGACCGCGCCCTGCACGGCGCGGCGCTCGGCATCCTCGTACGGGATCCGCTCACGCGCGGCCGCTCCCTGCCGCAGGCGCTCGAACGCTTCGCGGCCGCCGATCCCCGGCTGCCGCCGGGCGCGCTCGCCGCCGCGCTCACCACCGATCCTGAGCCCGTGCTCGCCGCGTTCCGCGACCGCCTGCTACGGGTCGGCCCCGACACCGCCGAACTGCTGCGCGCCCTCGCCGACGTCACCACACCCGCGCTGGCCCGCCCCGTCGCCGCCCTGGTCCGGGAGACCGTGGAGGCGTGCCCCGCGGCCGCCGCCTGCACGGCCGCGGACGTCGACCGGCGCATCGACCACGCGAACGCCTCGCACGAGGTGCTGTTCCACCTGGTCGGCGCCCTGCTGGAGACCTGCGGCCGGTCGGTGCGCGGCGCGCTCGCGCAGGTCCTCGCGACCCCGGGCGAACCGGCGTCGGCCCCGTTGCGGCGCGAACTGCTCGATCTGCTGCTGGCCCACGAGCGCGATCCGGTCGTCCTCGACACCGTGCTGAGGGCCGCCGCCGACGGCCTCGGCCGCAGGGGAGAGGCCGCCACGCGCGAACTCGTGCACCGCGTCGGACTCCTCCTCGTCCGCACACCGGCCGGGGCCACCGCCTTCGACCGCGGCCTGACCGACCTGGCCCGGCGCGTCCCGGGGTTCGCCGTCCTGGTGGCCGGCTGGGTGACGGGCGACCCCCGGACCTGGTCCGGCCTGGTCGGCCCCGGCACCCGCCACACCATCGAGAGCCTGACCGGGGCGAGGGCTCCCGTCTGAACCACGCCCGTGCGCCGTGGCGCTGACTGATCGGTCACAGCCCGATGCCGATGCAAGCCGGGAGCGCACGGCATGGCACCCTTAGAGCTGCGAATAAGGCAATCACGGACACGGGTTCGACAAGGAGCGGTCACAGTGCAGCGCTGGCGTGGCTTGGAGGACATCCCCGAGGACTGGGGGCGCAGCGTCGTCACCATCGGTTCCTACGACGGGGTGCACCGCGGACACCAGCTGATCATCCGGCATGCCGTGGACCGCGCCCGTGAACGGGGCGTCCCCTCCGTCGTGGTCACCTTCGACCCGCACCCCAGCGAGGTGGTCCGCCCCGGCAGCCACCCCCCGCTGCTCGCCCCGCACCACCGCCGCGCCGAACTGATGGCCGAACTCGGCGTCGACGCCCTGCTCATCCTGCCGTTCACCACCGAGTTCTCGAAGCTGTCGCCGGCCGACTTCGTCGTCAAGGTGCTGGTCGACAAGCTGCACGCCAAGGCGGTCGTCGAGGGCCCCAACTTCCGCTTCGGCCACAAGGCCGCGGGCAACGTCGACTTCCTGCGCGAGCAGGGGGAGACGTACGACTTCGAGGTCGAGGTCGTCGACCTGTTCGTGTCGGGAGAGGCCGGCGGCGGCGAGCCGTTCTCCTCGACCCTCACGCGGCGGCTCGTCGCCGAGGGTGACGTCGAGGGCGCCCGCGAGATCCTCGGCCGGCCGCACCGCGTCGAGGGCGTCGTCGTCCGCGGAGCCCAGCGCGGCCGTGAACTCGGTTTCCCCACGGCGAACGTCGAGACCCTCCCGCACACCGCGATCCCCGCCGACGGCGTCTACGCCGGCTGGCTGCACGCCCAGGGCGAGGTCATGCCGGCCGCCATCTCCGTGGGCACGAACCCGCAGTTCGACGGCACCGAGCGCACGGTGGAGGCGTACGCCATCGACCGCGTCGGCCTCGACCTCTACGGCCTGCACGTCGCCGTCGACTTCCTGGCGTTCGTCCGCGGACAGGCCAGGTTCGACTCGATCGAGGCCCTGCTCGTGGCGATCGGCGACGACGTGAAGCGCTCGCGCGAACTGATCGAGGCGTACGCCGGGCAGTAGCGTCCGCACGCGCGAAGGCCCGCACCGTCCGTGAACGGTGCGGGCCTTCGCGCGTCCCGGCTCCCTGCGAGGGGCCGGCCGCGGCTACTGCTACTGCTGCGGAGGTGCCTGAGGTGCCTGAGGTGCCTGAGGTGCCTGCGGTGCCGGAGGCGGCGGGGTCTGGCCCTGGTACGGCGGATAGGGCTGACCGGGCTGACCGGCTTCGAACTGCTGCCCCGGCTGCGGCGGTTGCGGGTATCCCTGTCCCGGCGCCTGGGGCTGCGTCTGCGGGTAGGGGTGCCCGGGCTGCCCGTACAGCGGTTCGGGGATGGGCTGCTGCGGCTGCTGCTGCGGGGCCTGACCGGGCGCGGGCGGACCCGGAACCTGCTGACCGGGAACGTACTGGCCGGGGGTCTGGTGTCCGGGGGTGTGCTGCCCTGGGGCCTGCTGGCCGGGAGCGTACTGCCCGGGGACCTGCTGACCGGGGATGTACTGGCCAGGCATCGGCGGCGCGGCCACCGGCGGCGGGTTGCCGTCGTTGGTCCACAGCCCGTGCGACTGCTGATGCCGCGCGAAGTCCTCGGCGACCAGCGCGGACAGGTTGAAGTACGCCTCGCGCACCTTGGGCCGCATCATGTCGAGATCGACCTCGGCACCCGCGGCCAGGTGCTCGTCGAACGGCACGGTCACGACACCGCGGCAGCGCGTCTCGAAGTGGCTGACGATGTCGTCCACCTTGATCATCTTGCCGGTCTCGCGGACTCCGGAGATGACGGTGATGGACCGCGCGACGAGATCCGCGTACCCGTGCGCCGACAGCCAGTCCAGCGTCGTACTGGCGCTGCTCGCCCCGTCCACCGACGGCGTCGAGATGATGATGAGCTGGTCGGCCAGGTCGAGCACCCCGCGCATCGCGCTGTACAGCAGACCCGTGCCGGAGTCGGTCAGGATGATCGGGTACTGCTTGCCCAGGACGTCGATCGCGCGCCGGTAGTCCTCGTCGTTGAAGGCCGTCGACACGGCCGGGTCGACGTCGTTGGCGATGATCTCCAGCCCGGAGGGCGCCTGGGAGGTGAACCGCCTGATGTCCATGTACGAGTTGATGAACGGGATCGCCTGGACGAGGTCACGGATGGTGGCACCCGTCTCGCGCCGCACACGGCGGCCGAGGGTACCGGCGTCCGGGTTGGCGTCGATGGCGAGGATCTTGTCCTGGCGTTCGGTGGCGAGCGTGGAGCCGAGCGCGGTGGTCGTGGTCGTCTTGCCGACACCGCCCTTGAGGCTGATGACGGCGATCCGGTAGCAGGAGAGCACCGGCGTCCGGATCAGCTCCAGCTTGCGCTGCCGCTCCGCCTCCTCCTTCTTGCCGCCGAGCTTGAAGCGGGAGGGCGCGGCGGTGGGACGACCGCTCTTGGCCTTCTGCCGCTTGTTGTTGAGCAGCCGGTCGGACGACAGCTCCACCGCCGCGGTGTACCCGAGCGGGGCCGCACCCGGATTGACCGGCTGCCGCTGGTCGTGCTGCACGGGCTGGGGCCAGGCGGTACCGGTCCGCGGGTCGACGGGGGCGGCGGGCTGCACCAGCGGTTCCACGGGCGGCGGGCCGGGCTGCTGCGGGGGCTGCGGGTGCTGCTGCGGGCTCTGCGGCTGGGGCTGGGGCTGCGGGAACCCGTACCCGGGAGCCGGCGGGGCGGCCTGCCGGTCCTGGGGCGTGGCGCCGGGCTGCGGGAACCCGTACCCGGGGGCGGGCTGGACGGGGACCTGCTGCTCCGGAGCGGCGGCGGGGGCGTTCTGCGGGAAGCCGTACCCGGGGGCCGGGGTGGGCTGGGGAGTCTGGGCGGGCGCCGGAGCCGGAGCCGGAGCGGGAGCGGGGGCCGGTGCCGGCGCGGCTGCGCCGGGCTGCGGGAAGCCGTAGCTGCCCTGCGGGGCGGACACCGGGGCCTGGGCGCCGGGCTGGGGGAATCCGTAACTCCCGTGCGGGGCGGCCTGGGCGGGCACCTCGGGTGCGGGTGCCGGCGGTACCGGGGGCTGGGCCTGCGGGGGAGCCGGCACGGCGCTGTCGAATCCGGCCGGCCGCGCGGGCGCGGGCTCGTGGGGCGCACTCACGGGACCGGGAGCGGCGGGCGCCGACCACGCCGACGGAACGGGCTGCTGTGCCAGGGGCTGGAACGGCTGACCGGGCGCGGGAGCGGCGGGCTGGAAGGGTCGGCCGGGTGCGGGGACCTGCGCCGGGGGCTGGAACGGCTGGCCGGGGGCAGGCACGGGAGCGGCGGGCCGGAACGGCTCGCCGGGTGCGGGGGACTGGGCGGCCGGAGGCTGGAAGGGAGCTCCCGGCGCCGGTGCCGCGGGCGGCTGCTGAGGCATCGACACCTGGTCCGGCACCCTGCTCCGGGCGTCCGGCGCGGGCTCCGCGCCGGCGGGCCACTGGGGGGCCGACGTGGGGGCCGCGGGCTGGTAGGCGGGCGGCAACGGAGGCAGCCCGCCCTGGGGCAGCGGCGGCGGAGCCCAGGCGGGGGGCGCGTCCTGCACACCCACGGGCTCCTCCGGCCGTACGACGGGTACCGCGTCCTGGGGCTCGTCGGCGAGGGGTTCCGGGGCCCGGGGAACGGAGTCCTGAGGGGCGGCGTCCTGCGGGGCGGCGTCCTGGATCCGGAAGCCATCGGCGTCCTGGGCGTCGGCGACCACGGCGGCCCCGTCGTCCACGGAGCTCGGCTCCACGGCGTCGGCGACCACGGCGGAGCCCGGTTCCTGGCCGGACTCGGGGCCCGCGGCGGCGACGGCGTCACCGGCCGGGGCGCCTCGCTCCGCCATCGGTACGTCGGCCACGCCCGCGCGCTGGGACTGGGAGGCCGCCTCAAGGGACTGGTAGGCGAGCGCGGGATCGACGACGGGCGCGGGGGCGGGCGCGAGAGCGGCGACGGGCTCGGCGTCCGCCGACTGCCCGGGCCGTTCCGCCTGCTCCGGCCGGACCACGGTGAGGGGCTCGGCGTGCGCCGACTGATCGGAGGGTTCCACTTGTTCCGGCCGGACCACGGCGACGGGCGCGCCCTCCGCGACAGCCACGGCCTCCGGCGCGGCCACGGCCTGCGCCACGGGCGCGGGCGCGGCTTCCGCCACAGCCACCGCGTCCGTCACGGCCACGGGCGCGCCCGGTGCCTCGGCAACAGTCACGGGCCCGCCATGCGCGTCCTCCACGGTCACCGGCGTGCCGTGCGCGTCCTCCACAGTCACGGGCGTGCCGGGCGTTTCCGCCACGGCCACGGGCGTGCCGGGCGCTTCCGTCACGGTCACGGGCGCGTGGGGCGCTTCCGTCCCGGCCACGGGCGTGCCGGGCTCCTCCGCCACGGCCTCCGTCGCACCGGGCGCCTCCGTCCCGGTCACGGGCGCATCGGGCTCCTCCGCCACGGCCTCCGTCGCACCGGGCGCTTCCGCCACAGGTGCGGGCGTGCCAGGTGCTCCCTCCACGGCCACCGTCGCCCCGGGCGCCTCGGCCGGGTCCTCGCCCAGCATCGGGCCACGGTCGCCCCGGTCGTCACCGGAGCCGTCGCTCTCGACCTCGACGGCGCCCGCCACGCTCCCGGCCCCCGCGTCCTCCCCGCCGCCGGACCCGGTCACGGGCGCGCCCGTGACCCCGGTCCCGCCGTCCTCGGAGGACACCCGTTCCGCGAACTCGCGCTGAAGCGCGACGGCGGAGAACCGCATCGTCGCGCCGCTCTCCAGATCGCCGTTCCCGGAGTCGGGGCCACCGGTAACCGCGCCGGAGACACCCTCGTACGCGCTCGGGCCGCCGGCCTCCTCCGGGTCGTCCGGGTCGTCCGAGCCCTTCGACGCCTCCGCGTCCCCCGCGTCGCCCGGATGCCCGGAACCGTCCGAGGCGTTCTGCGTGTACCAGGCGGGCGGCGCGTAGTCGATGGTGAACTCGCCCGTCGTCTCGACGGCGGACTCGGCGTCGGACTGGTCATCGCCGGGCGTGGCCCAGCCCCCGCGGATCCCGCCCCGATCGCTGTTCACAATTCCTCCTGGTGTGGTCGAGCACCCTCGAGCCGAGCCGGTTCGACCGTCTGCTTGTCGTCCGTTGACGTTCACGGACGACCGAGGCCGCCCGAAGTCCGTCCGAGGCCGCCCGAATTGACCGGCTCCCCGGATAACGCGCGCCCCCCGTCCACGGGTTCAGGCGTCGCGCCTGTCCCAGCCTAATCACCATGACTGTTCACGGGGCAGGCCTGTCCACCCCACCGTGAGAGCCCGTTACGGCACACCCTGCCCAGAAGTGGCGTACGCACGCTCACTATTGACCTCGAAAGCGGACAAACAACGCCACCCGGAAGGCCACTTGCCGTACGGGCGCGCACCGGACGGCGAGGTGCGGCCGGGCAGGGGCGGCGGAGCGGGGCAGACGAAAGGGCCGCCACGGAAGGTCTCCGTGCCGGCCCCAGGGTTCCCGAGGGCGGCCTACTCCGCCGGACCGCCCGCGTGGGGAGCGGGCTCCAGGTCGAACTCGCCGTCCCGGGCGCCGAGCACGAACGCGCGCCACTCCGCCTCCGTGTACCGCAGGACCGTCCCCGGGTCGAGCGACGACCGCATGGCCACCGCGCCCCCGGGCAGATGGGCGATCTCGACCCGCTCCTCGTGCTGCTCGGTGCCCGGCGCGCTCTGCCATTCGGCGCCCGAGATGTCGAGGGCGTAGAGCTCGTCCTTCTCCCGCTCCTTGCGCGCCCTGGCGTCGTTCCCCGCTTCGTCGGCCATGTTCCGCCGGCCCCTTCCCCACGTACGAATGAGCTGTTCCGTCACCCTAGTGGCCCGGTCCGTGCCGTCCGGTGGGGTTCGGCGACCCGGGCAGGCGTATCCGGCCAGGCTGGTACCCTGTGAAACGGCCGTTTGTGTACGCACCCCCGGAGCGCTGCTCTGGAGGCCGCGCCCAGCGGATCCCCGCCTCCCGAGTTACGGAAGCTCCCCTGAGATGTGGACCAGGGGCACTCGGTGGCAGACATGAGACTACGAGGAGTAAGCGTGCCGCTCGACGCCGCTACGAAGAAGCAGATCATCAGCGAGTTCGGTCAGAAGGAGGGCGACACCGGCTCCCCCGAGGTCCAGGTCGCCATGCTCTCGCGCCGCATCTCGGACCTGACCGAGCACCTCAAGACCCACAAGCACGACCACCACTCCCGCCGTGGTCTTCTGATCCTGGTCGGCCAGCGTCGCCGCCTGCTTCAGTACCTGGCCAAGAAGGACATCCAGCGCTTCCGTGCGCTGGTCGACCGCCTGGGCATCCGCCGCGGTGCGGCCGGCGGCGCCAAGTAAGACGCCGTGAAGGGAGCGGTTCCCACATCCTGGGGGCCGCTCCTTTTGCTGTATGTGCTGCCGAGGGCGCTCTCTACGTGCGGAGTGTCACCGACGCTTTGTAGTGTGGTAGCACAACGCAATACGCAGGAAACAGCACGGACGAACACAGCGTGACGATGCCCCACCCACCGGGTAGGGCATCTGCACGACAACGAACGAGGAGAAGCGCGCCTCATCGCCGCCGGTCCTCGGTAGTGGCCCCCGGGCGTCAGAGCCCCGGGTGCTTCGATCGAAGACCGGCCCGCACCAGAAGGAGCGCTTCTCCGCCACCGTCCCCCTGCCACACGGGCAGGACGGGACGAAGACGAGGAGAAAACGCTAGTGGAGAACGAGACCCACTACGCCGAGGCCGTTATCGACAACGGTTCCTTCGGCACCCGCACCATCCGCTTCGAGACGGGCCGCCTGGCCAAGCAGGCCGCCGGCTCCGCCGTCGCGTACCTGGACGACGACACCATGGTGCTGTCGGCCACCACCGCTTCCAAGAAGCCCAAGGACCAGCTCGACTTCTTCCCCCTGACGGTGGACGTCGAGGAGCGGATGTACGCCGCGGGCAAGATCCCCGGCAGCTTCTTCCGCCGTGAGGGCCGCCCCTCCGAGGACGCGATCCTCACCTGCCGTCTGATCGACCGCCCGCTGCGTCCGTCCTTCAAGAAGGGCCTCCGCAACGAGATCCAGGTCGTCGCGACGATCATGGCGCTCAACCCCGACCACCTGTACGACGTCGTGGCGATCAACGCCGCCTCCGCGTCCACCCAGCTGGCCGGTCTGCCCTTCTCCGGCCCGGTCGGCGGCGTCCGCGTCGCGCTGATCAACGGCCAGTGGGTCGCGTTCCCGACGCACACCGAGCTCGAGGACGCCGTCTTCGACATGGTCGTCGCCGGTCGCGTCCTGGAGGACGGCGACGTCGCGATCATGATGGTCGAGGCCGAGGCCACCGAGAAGACCATCACGCTCGTCCAGGGCGGCGCCGAGGCGCCGACCGAGGAGGTCGTGGCCGCCGGTCTCGACGCCGCGAAGCCCTTCATCAAGGTCCTCTGCAAGGCGCAGTCGGACCTCGCCGCCAAGGCCGCCAAGCCGACCGGCGAGTTCCCGATCTTCCTGGACTACCAGGACGACGTCTTCGAGGCCCTGACCGCCGCGGTCCGCAGCGAGCTCGCCCAGGCGCTCACCATCGCCGGCAAGCAGGACCGCGAGGCCGAGCTGGACCGCGTCAAGGAGATCGCCGCCGAGAAGCTGCTCCCGCAGTTCGAGGGCCGCGAGAAGGAGATCTCCGCCGCGTACCGCGCGCTGACCAAGAAGCTGGTCCGCGAGCGCGTCATCAAGGACAAGGTCCGCATCGACGGCCGTGGCGTCACGGACATCCGTACGCTGGCCGCCGAGGTCGAGGCCATCCCGCGCGTGCACGGCTCGGCGCTGTTCGAGCGTGGCGAGACCCAGATCCTGGGCGTCACCACCCTCAACATGCTCCGCATGGAGCAGCAGCTGGACACCCTCTCCCCGGTGACCCGCAAGCGCTACATGCACAACTACAACTTCCCGCCGTACTCCGTCGGTGAGACGGGCCGCGTCGGCTCCCCGAAGCGCCGCGAGATCGGCCACGGCGCGCTCGCCGAGCGCGCGATCGTGCCGGTCCTGCCGACCCGCGAGGAGTTCCCCTACGCGATCCGTCAGGTGTCCGAGGCCCTCGGCTCCAACGGCTCGACGTCCATGGGCTCGGTCTGCGCCTCCACGATGTCGCTGCTCAACGCCGGTGTGCCGCTGAAGGCCGCCGTCGCGGGCATCGCCATGGGTCTCATCTCCCAGGAGATCGACGGCCAGACGCACTACGTCGCCCTCACCGACATCCTCGGTGCGGAGGACGCCTTCGGCGACATGGACTTCAAGGTCGCCGGCACCAAGGAGTTCGTGACCGCCCTCCAGCTCGACACCAAGCTGGACGGCATCCCGGCCTCCGTCCTGGCCGCGGCCCTCAAGCAGGCCCGCGACGCCCGCCTCCACATCCTCGACGTGATGATGGAAGCGATCGACACGCCGGACGAGATGTCCCCGAACGCCCCGCGGATCATCACCGTCAAGATCCCCGTGGACAAGATCGGTGAGGTCATCGGCCCCAAGGGCAAGATGATCAACCAGATCCAGGAGGACACCGGCGCCGACATCACGATCGAGGACGACGGCACCATCTACATCGGTGCCGCCCAGGGTTCGCAGGCCGAGGCCGCGCGCGCCACGATCAACTCGATCGCCAACCCGACCATGCCGGAGGTCGGCGAGCGCTACCTGGGCACCGTCGTGAAGACGACGACGTTCGGCGCGTTCGTGTCGCTGCTCCCGGGCAAGGACGGACTGCTGCACATCTCGCAGATCCGCAAGCTCGCCGGCGGCAAGCGCGTGGAGAACGTCGAGGACGTCCTCGGCGTGGGCTCCAAGGTCCAGGTCGAGATCGCCGAGATCGACTCCCGCGGCAAGCTCTCCCTGATCCCCGTGGTCGAGGGCGAAGGCGACGACGACAAGAAGGACGACACCGACCAGTGACGTCGAGTAGCTCCACGACGACGGCCCGCACCTCTCCGGAGGCGCGGGCCGTCGCCCGTACCCAAACCCTCATCAAGGGCGCGAACGGTATCGGAACGGTCCGCAAGACCACCCTGCCCGGCGGGCTGCGCATCGTCACCGAGACGCTTCCCTCCGTGCGCTCCGCCACCTTCGGCATCTGGGCGCACGTGGGCTCCCGCGACGAGACGCCGTCCCTGAACGGCGCCACGCACTACCTGGAGCACCTGCTCTTCAAGGGCACCGGCCGCAGGTCCGCGCTGGACATCTCCTCGGCGATCGACGCGGTCGGCGGCGAGATGAACGCGTTCACGGCCAAGGAGTACACGTGCTACTACGCACGCGTGCTCGACACCGACCTGCCGCTGGCCATCGACGTGGTCTGCGACATGCTGACCGGCTCGCTCATCCTCGAGGACGACGTCAACGTCGAACGCGGAGCCATCCTCGAAGAGATCGCGATGACCGAGGACGACCCGGGCGACTGCGTGCACGACCTGTTCGCGCACACCATGCTCGGCGACACCCCCCTCGGCCGCCCGGTCCTCGGCACCGTCAACACCGTCAACGCCCTCACCGCGGACCGCATCCGCCGCTTCTACAAGAAGCACTACGACCCGACGCACCTCGTCGTCGCCTGCGCGGGCAACGTCGACCACAACAAGGTCGTACGCCAGGTCCGCGCCGCCTTCGAGAAGGCCGGCGCCTTCAAGAACGCGACGGCCGCTCCCATCGCCCCGCGCGACGGCCTGCGCACGATCCGCACCGCGGGCCGTGTCGAACTCCTCGGCCGCAAGACCGAGCAGGCCCACGTCGTCCTCGGCATGCCCGGCCTGGCCCGCACCGACGACCGCCGCTGGGCCCTCGGCGTCCTGAACACCGCCCTCGGCGGCGGCATGTCCTCGCGCCTGTTCCAGGAGGTCCGCGAGAAGCGCGGCCTGGCCTACAGCGTGTACTCGTACACCTCGGGCTTCGCCGACTGCGGCCTCTTCGGCGTCTACGCGGGCTGCCGCCCGAGCCAGGTCCACGACGTCCTCAAGCTCTGCCGCGACGAGCTCGACCAGGTCGCCGAGAACGGCCTCTCGGACGACGAGATCGGGCGCGCCATCGGCCAGCTCCAGGGCTCCACGGTCCTCGGCCTGGAGGACACCGGCGCGTTGATGAACCGGATCGGCAAGAGTGAGCTGTGCTGGGGCGAGCAGATGTCGGTCGACGACATGCTCGCCCGGATAGCGTCGGTCACGCCCGACGAGGTCCGCTCCGTCGCCCGGGACGTCCTGGGACAGCGGCCCTCGCTGGCGGTCATCGGCCCGGTCAAGGACAAGCAGGCGTCCCGGCTGCACGACGCGGTCGCGTAAATCCCGTCTCGGTAAGGAACGAAGCAATGAGCAAGCTGCGCGTGGCGGTCCTCGGTGCCAAGGGCCGGATCGGAGCCGAGGCGGTACGAGCCGTCGAGGCCGCCGAGGACATGGAGCTGGTGGCCGCGCTGGGCCGCGGCGACAAGCTGGAGACGCTGGTCGAGGCCGGCACCGAGGCCGTGGTCGAACTGACCACCCCGGCCTCGGTGATGGGCAACCTCGACTTCTGCGTCCGGCACGGCATCCACGCCGTGGTCGGCACCACCGGCTGGACCGATGAGCGCCTCGCGCAGCTCGGCACCTCGCTCGCCGCCTCCCCGGACACGGGCGTGCTCATCGCGCCCAACTTCTCCATCGGCGCCGTGCTGACGATGAAGTTCGCGCAGATCGCCGCGCCGTACTTCGAGTCGGTGGAGGTCGTCGAGCTCCACCACCCGAACAAGGTGGACGCGCCGAGCGGCACCGCCACGCGCACGGCCCAGCTCATCGCCGAGGCCCGCCGCGCGGCCGGTACCGCCCCGGCCCCGGACGCCACGGTCACCGCCCTGGACGGCGCCCGCGGCGCCGACGTCGACGGCGTCCCGGTGCACGCCATCCGGCTGCGCGGCCTCCTGGCCCACCAGGAGGTCCTGCTCGGCGGCGAGGGCGAGACCCTGACCGTCCGCCACGACTCCCTCCACCACAGCAGCTTCATGCCGGGCATCCTGCTCGGCGTCCGCCGCGTGGTGACCACCCCGGGCCTCACCTTCGGCCTGGAACACTTCCTCGACCTCGGCTGAGCCGGGGACGTACGTACGACAGTTAGCCGGCAGACATGCGCGCGAAGATCACCTATGCCATCACGGCCGCCGTCCTGGTCGTCTATTTCGTCCTGGTCGGCAGCCGGGGGGTGCTGCTCATCCAGAACGGCACCCTGCTCACCGTCACCTTCGGTGTCGCGGTGCTCATCCTGCCGGTCATCGGCATCTGGTTCCTCTGGCAGAACACCCAGTTCGTCCGGAAGGCCAACAAGCTCGCCGCCGTGCTCGACTCCGAGGGCGGACTGCCCGTGGACGAGCTGCGGCGCACCGAGGGCGGCCGTATCGACCGCGACTCGGCCGACGAGGTCTTCGCCCGTCGCAGGGCCGAGACCGAGGACGCCCCGGACGACTGGCGCAACTGGTTCCGCCTCGCGGTCGCCTACCACGACGCCCGGGACACCCCGCGCGCCCGCAAGGCCATGCAACGGGCCATCGCCCTCCACGAAGGCAGGACCCTGGAAGCCTGATCAGGCCGTACGGCGAAGGGGCCGGCCCGCACCTCGTGCGGACCGGCCCCTTCGCCGTGATGTCTCTCCGTGCCGTCTCAGGCCCGGCGGTACTCGTCCGCCCACACCTCGATGACGTCCGCCGCCCGGTCGAAGGCCTCGGCACGTGCCAGGAAGTCGGCGTTGTGGGTGGTCAGCAGCGGGGGTACGTCCCCGGGCGCGCGGTCCGCGGTCACCAGCGTCAGGGCCTGGCCCTGCACCGTGCGCGGCAGCCCGAGCCAGCGCACCGGCTGCTGTGCCGTGCGCACCGCCACGACCCGCTTCCACGGCGTCGTCCGGGTGACGAAGAAGCCCACCTGGCGCACACCCCGGGCACTGACCCACACGCCCATGCGCAACAGGCGCAGCGCGCACAGGATGACGACCGTCGCGGCGGCCATGCAGACGGCGGCGCCGGACAGGGTCCCGGCGACGGCGATGATCACGGCCGCGACGAGCACGTACGAGGCGAGCAGCAGGACGAGCGCGGCCGCGCCCACACGCCAGGGGCCGGGCCGGTAGGGGCGCCGCCAGCGGTCGCGGTCGTCGAAGGGCAGCGCGACATCCTCGGCCGCCTCGTCAAAGGCGCGGTCCGCCGTCAGAAAGGGCAGGGGCACGACTGATCCTCACTCGATCCACGCACGGGCTGTGCCCGGTGAGGTTATCGAGCCGGTTGTGTGCTCACCACCCTTGGGGGGCCGGAAGGGTCAGCGGCCGTCCGACGCCACGGAATGCTGCGTCTGAGCAGGTGACCCATCTTGTGACAGGGCGGGCATTCCGAGGACCAGGGCTCCGGCGAGCCCCGCCATCAGGGTGAGGCCGAAGAGCCACCGGCCGGCTATCTGCCCGGCGGAGGACCGCTCGCGGGGCGGGGGAGCGACATTGCTGCGGAACTGGTCGGCTTCGGCGGTGAAGGCGAACGGGACGGGCTCGCGCCGACGGCTCATGGGCGGTGCTTCTCCTCTGGGGGGCCTGCCGGGCGCGCGGCCCGGTGATCCGGACGTCCGGGGTGATCCGATGACAAGCGACGCGAACCGCTCGAACGCATCACTCTCACTCATACAGACGGGCGAACGTTACAAGAGGTGCCCGGAATCACCGAATTCGCAGAAGTTCGCCGACGAATGTCGAGGCCCGCACCGAACGCCCGGTTGGGGACACCGGCCGGACGCCGCGCCGTAGAGTGGTCGCCGCCCGAGCCAGTGATGGGAAGGACCCTCCGCACCGTGACCGACAACCCGGCCGACGACTTCAAGCTCTTCTTCCGCAGCGATGTCACCGTCGAGCTGATCAAGCACACGGCCTCCGACGCCGACGTGCTGTTCGCCGCCCGTGTCTCCACCGCAGGCGAGCAGTCGCTGGAGGAGCTCCAGAAGGACCCGGAGCGCTCCAAGGGTCTGATCAACTACCTGATGCGGGACCGCCACGGCAGCCCCTTCGAGCACAACTCGATGACCTTCTTCGTCAGCGCCCCGATCTTCGTCTTCCGTGAGTTCATGCGGCACCGCGTGGGCTGGTCGTACAACGAGGAGTCGGGCCGCTACAGGGAGCTGGAGCCGGTCTTCTACGTTCCCGGCGAGGACCGCAAGCTGGTCCAGCAGGGGCGTCCCGGCAAGTACGAGTTCGTCCAGGGCACCGCGGAGCAGCACCGGACGGTCACCGCGGCCATGGAGGACTCCTACCGGCAGTCCTACGCGGCCTACCAGGAGATGCTGGCGGCCGGAGTCGCCCGCGAGGTCGCCCGGGCCACCCTTCCGGTCGGTCTCTTCTCCTCGATGTACGCCACCTGCAACGCCCGTTCGCTGATGCACTTCCTCGGACTGCGCACCCAGCACGAGCTCGCCAAGGTGCCGTCGTTCCCGCAGCGGGAGATCGAGATGGTCGCCGAGAAGATGGAGGCGGAGTGGGCCCGGCTCATGCCTCTCACACACGCGGCCTACAACGCCAACGGGCGCGTGGCGCCGTAACACGCCACTGCGCACCGGTCCGGCACAGATGTACGGATCAGCCGAGCGAAGTGTCCGTATTGCGGCATTTCGCGAAGTTCATCTAGCCTGATCAAACGGACCCGGCACTGCTTGAACCCCCGAGCAGGCAGTGCCGGGTTCCACCTTTGTCATGCTTTGTCGTGGCCCCCGAGGGCAGACCGCGCGGTGAGCAGCGAGTAGCGTATTACCCATGGCTCCGACCTCCACTCCGCAGACCCCCTTCGGGCGGGTCCTCACCGCCATGGTCACGCCCTTCACGGCGGACGGCGGACTCGACCTCGACGGCGCTCAGCGGCTCGCGACCCACCTGGTGGACGCAGGCAACGACGGCCTGATCATCAACGGCACCACCGGTGAGTCCCCGACCACCAGCAACGCGGAGAAATCGGAGCTCGTGCGCGCCGTTCTGGAGGCGGTGGGCGACCGCGCCCACGTCGTCGCCGGCGTGGGCACGAACGACACCCGCCACAGCATCGAGCTCGCCCACGACGCCGAGCGCGCCGGCGCACACGGCCTGCTCACCGTCACGCCGTACTACAACAAGCCCCCGCAAGAGGGCCTGTACCGCCACTTCTCGGCCATCGCCGACGCGACCGAACTGCCGGTCATGCTCTACGACATCCCCGGCCGCAGCGGCGTCCCCATCAACACCGAAACCCTGGTGCGGCTCGCCGAGCACCCGCGTATCGTCGCCAACAAGGACGCCAAGGGGGACCTCGGCCGGGCCAGCTGGGCCATCGCCCGCTCCGGCCTCGCCTGGTACTCCGGGGACGACATGCTGAACCTGCCGCTGCTGTCCGTCGGCGCGGTGGGCTTCGTCTCCGTGGTCGGCCACGTCGTCACCCCGGAACTGCGCGCGATGCTCGACGCGTACCTCTCGGGGGACGTCCAGAAGGCCACCGAGATCCACCAGAAGCTGCTCCCCGTCTTCACCGGCATGTTCCGCACCCAGGGCGTCATGACGACCAAGGCCGCGCTCGCCCTCCAGGGCCTGCCCGCCGGTCCGCTCCGCGCCCCGATGGTCGAACTGTCGCCCGAGGAGACCAGCCAGCTCAAGATCGATCTTGGCGCCGGCGGGGTAGAGCTCTGATCACAGACTTCACAACTGAATACGCATGATCCGCAGGCCCTGGGCCTGCACCCCACACAACAGCTACTGCACGAACGTCACGCACGCCACGTGCCTTGCGAGGTACGTGGCGTGCGTGGTGAGGAGAGTCTTTTGAGTCATCCGCATCCTGAACTCGGCGCACCGCCGGCCCTCCCGAAGGGCGGCCTGCGGGTCACCCCGCTCGGCGGCCTCGGCGAGATCGGCCGCAACATGACGGTCTTCGAGTACGGAGGCCGCCTGCTGATCGTCGACTGCGGAGTGCTCTTCCCCGAGGAGGAGCAGCCCGGAATCGACCTGATCCTGCCGGACTTCACGTCCATCAGGGACCGCCTCGACGACATCGAGGGCATCGTGCTCACGCACGGCCACGAGGACCACATCGGCGGCGTCCCGTTCCTGCTCCGCGAGAAGCCGGACATCCCCCTGATCGGCTCCAAGCTGACCCTCGCGCTCATCGAGGCCAAGCTCCAGGAGCACCGCATCCGGCCGTACACGCTCGAAGTGGCCGAGGGCCACCGTGAGCGCGTCGGCCCGTTCGACTGCGAGTTCGTCGCGGTCAACCACTCCATCCCGGACGCCCTCGCGGTCGCCATCCGCACCCCCGCGGGCATGGTCGTCCACACCGGCGACTTCAAGATGGACCAGCTCCCGCTGGACGGCCGGCTCACCGACCTGCACGCGTTCGCCCGGCTGAGCGAGGAAGGCATCGACCTCCTCCTCTCGGACTCCACGAACGCCGAGGTCCCGGGCTTCGTCCCGCCCGAGCGCGACATCCAGAACGTGCTGCGCCAGGTCTTCGCCGGCGCCAGCAAGCGGATCATCGTGGCGAGCTTCGCCAGCCATGTGCACCGCATCCAGCAGATCCTCGACACGGCCCACGAGTACGGCCGCAGGGTCGCCTTCGTCGGCCGTTCGATGGTCCGCAACATGGGCATCGCGCGTGACCTCGGCTATCTGAAGGTTCCGCCGGGCCTGGTCGTCGACGTGAAGACGCTCGACGACCTTCCGGACCACGAGGTCGTCCTCGTCTGTACGGGGTCCCAGGGCGAGCCGATGGCGGCCCTGTCCCGGATGGCGAACCGCGACCACCAGATCCGGATCGTCCAGGGCGACACGGTGATCCTGGCGTCCTCGCTGATCCCGGGCAACGAGAACGCGGTCTACCGCGTGATCAACGGCCTGACCCGCTGGGGCGCCAAGGTCGTCCACAAGGGCAACGCCAAGGTGCACGTCTCCGGTCACGCCTCCGCGGGCGAGCTGCTGTACTTCTACAACATCTGCAAGCCGCGGAACCTGATGCCGGTCCACGGCGAGTGGCGCCACCTGCGGGCCAACGCCGAGCTGGGTGCCCTGACCGGTGTCCCGCACGACCGGATCGTGATCGCCGAGGACGGCGTCGTCGTCGACCTCGTCGAGGGCAAGGCGAAGATCTCCGGCAAGGTCCAGGCCGGCTACGTCTACGTCGACGGTCTCTCGGTCGGTGACGTCGGTGAGCCCGCGCTGAAGGACCGCAAGATCCTCGGCGACGAGGGCATCATCTCGGTCTTCGTGGTGATGGACGCCAGCACCGGGAAGCTCACGGGCGGTCCGCACGTGCAGGCACGCGGCTCCGGCATCGACGACGCGGTCTTCGCCGACGTCATCCCGAAGATCACCGAGGTGCTTGAGCGTTCGGCCCAGGACGGTGTGGTCGAGCCCCACCAGCTGCAGCAGCTCATCCGCCGCACGCTGGGCAAGTGGGTGTCTGACACCTACCGCCGGCGCCCGATGATCCTGCCGGTCGTCGTCGAGGTCTGACCTTCCATCAGGCCATGACCAGGAGCGGGGCGCCTCGATTTGCATCGGGGCGCCCCGCTCCAGTACGTTTACGTCTCCGCCTGAACGGGAACCCCGAAGCCTCGTGCCTCGGAGCCGGTCCCCGAACGGGGCGGGAATTCCGACTCAGAGAATCTGATAAAGTCGGAACCGCCGGAAAGGGAAACGCGAAAGCGGATTACCTGGAAAGCGCCGAGGAAATCTGGTCCTGAAAGATCTGATAGAGTCGGAAACGCAAGACCGAAGGGAAGCGCCCGGAGGAAAGCCCGAGAGGGTGAGTACAAAGGAAGCGTCCGTTCCTTGAGAACTCA
>NZ_JBHXDQ010000066.1:0-55098 GCF_042725875.1 Streptomyces sp. NPDC127038
GCCCCGCGGCGATGTTGGATGTCGGCTCAGCGGCGGTCGTCGTGCTCCGCCGCCTTCTCCTCGGCTTCCTTGACCTGTACCTCGGGGTCGAGGTCGGACCGGCCGCTGCCGTCGACCGAGGACAGGCGCCCCGCCTCGGGCACCTCGGTCGCGGCCGGAGGTTCGACGAGCCAGTCGGGGTTGGCCTGCTTGTCCCACCACTTCCAGGCGGCGAACGCGCCGCCCGCCAGGAGCCCCAGTACGGCCAGCCCCTTCACCAGCCGGCCGGCCCTGGCCCGCCGCTCGTGCTTGCGGAGCAGCTTCTGGATCTCCTGCGGTGTGACCTGGCCGCGCAGGGCGGCGATGGCCGCCACTCCGCGCGCGGTCGCCTCGTCCCGAACGGGCTGGGCCGCGGCCACGGCCTGCTCGATCCTCGGCCTGGAATAGTCGGCGGCCTGGCGAGCGGCCTTGCGGGTGCGGACGGCCGCCTCCTGGGCGACCTCCTCGACCTTCGGGGGCACATGGGTACGGGCCTGCTCAAGGCGCGGCGCGAGATGGGCGTCGTACTGGACGCGGGCCTGTTCGGCGGCCTGCGACACCTTCGGCGCGAGCCGGACACGTGCTTCGGTCGCGTAGTACGAGGCCCTGTCCTTGGCCGTGTCGGCGTAAGGCGCCACCACTTCCGCGGCGTGCAGCACGCTGTCCTTCGCCGAGCCGGTCGCGGCGCGCACGCTGTCGATGCGGGTCACGGGTCTCCTCCTCCTCGGTGGCGTACGTCGGGGGTACCAGGTACCCCCAAAGACACACAGTTCACCTTTCCACCCCTGGGGGGATCATGCCCGCCCAAAGAGTCCGGGGCATGTGAGGGCGGGCATCCGTGTCACGGGTGCCGACTCCCGGAAACTCCCGGGACGGAGCCGGTCAGGTGTCGATCAAGTGAGATAGCGGATCAATACGGGGCAACGGGAGCTTGCCGTCGACAATGCCACGGATCGCCCCGGCCCGCTCCCGTCCGGCGCGCCCCGACCCGAATTCCTCACCCGCGAGGTCGTGGTGCGTACGGCTTCCGCGCACCCGGGGTTCCGTGCCGCAGGGCTTCCTGACGGGGCCCCGGTCCGCACGTGCGTACGGCGGTGGCGGTCGGGGGTCGGACGGCCCGGTCCGTGCGAGGATCAGGCCGTCAAGAGAAGGCAACGGAAGGCAGATCGTGGCCGAGCAGCTTTACGCCACCCTGAAGACCAACCAAGGCGACATCGAGATCCGGCTCCTGCCGAACCACGCGCCGAAGACGGTCCGGAACTTCGTCGAACTCGCCACGGGTGAGCGCGAGTGGGTCAACCCGGAGACGGGTGTGACGTCCATGGACAAGCTGTACGACGGCACGGTCTTCCACCGGGTGATCAGCGGCTTCATGATCCAGGGCGGCGACCCGCTGGGGAACGGTACCGGGGGCCCCGGCTACCAGTTCGAGGACGAGTTCCACCCGGACCTCCGCTTCGACAAGCCGTATCTGCTGGCCATGGCCAACGCCGGTCCGGCCACCAACGGCTCGCAGTTCTTCATCACCGTCGCCCCGACGGCCTGGCTGACCCGCAAGCACACGATCTTCGGCGAGATCGCGGACGCGGCCAGCCAGAAGGTCGTGGACGCCATCGCCGGTGCCCCGACCAACCCGCGCACCGACCGTCCGGTCGAGGACGTCGTGATCGAGTCGGTCGTGGTCGAGACCCGCGAGCGCTGAGCCCGCCCCGGGCCCGAAGGATCCCGCAGGGAACCAAACGCCCCGTTCATCCGTAAGGATGGACGGGGCGGTGCGTTGCACCCGGGCCCGGACCCGTCGCGACCGTGTGCGAGCCGCCGTACGGAGATTGAGGGGACCCCATGGACCAGCAGCCGCCCGGCAGCCCGCAGGGACCGCGGGATCAGGGACCGCAGGACTCCCGGAGCCTGCCCGGCTGCTACCGGCACCCGGACCGCGAGGCCGGTGTGCGCTGCACCCGGTGCGAGCGCCCGATCTGCCCCGAGTGCATGGTCAGCGCCTCCGTCGGCTTCCAGTGCCCCGACTGCGTCCGCGGCGGCTCCGGCACCGGACACGCCCCGGCCGCCAATCAGCCCCGTACGCTCGCGGGCGGCGCCGTCGCCTCCGACCCCCGGCTCGTCACCAAGGTGCTGATCGGCCTCAACCTGGCCCTCTACCTCGTCCAGGTCTCGGTGGGCGACGCCTTCACCAACAACTTCGACCTGTTCGGCCGGGCCCTGCTCTCCGGCGAGGTCCAGGGTGTGGCCGAGGGCCAGTGGTACCGGATGCTGACGTCGATGTTCCTGCACGGGAGCATCACGCACATTCTCTTCAACATGGTCAGCCTGTGGTGGATCGGCGGCCCGCTGGAGGCGGCTCTCGGCCGCGCCCGCTACATCACCCTGTACTTCGTCTCCGGCCTGTCCGGCAGCGCGCTCACCTATCTGCTCGCGGGCCCCAACCAGCCGTCGCTCGGTGCCTCCGGAGCGATCTACGGCCTGTTCGGCGCCATCGCGGTCCTCTACCGCCGGCTCAACTACGACATGCGCCCGCTCATCGGCCTGCTGATCGTCAACTTGATCATCACCTTCAACCCCAGTTTCAACATCGCCTGGCAGGCCCACGTCGGCGGTCTGATCGCCGGTGTGGTGGTCGGCTACGCGATGGTCCACGCCCCGCGCGAGCGGAGGAACCTCGTCCAGTACGGGGTCTCCGGTGTGATGCTGATCGCGGTGGTCGTCGTGACCCTGCTCAGGACGGCACAGCTCACCTGAGAGTGCTGTGGGCTCACCTGAGAAGTGATGTTGTCCACAGATCGCCGCCGATCTTGTGCACCCTGTGCGGGAACAACTGTGCCCCCTGTCACTGACCCGGGTTTCCCCAGGTCGGACAGGGGGCGAACAGTTTTGCGGGGGCCGGCGGACCGGTCACACCGGCGTCAACCGCGGATTAGTTATCCACAGATCGTCTTTCTTTTCCACCTGTGGACAAGTGTTGTGGATAACTCAGTGGACAGCTGTGGGCAGAGCTCGTGCCCGCGGTGCTTCCAGCTGGGTGAAGACGGTCACTTCCACTGGGTGGAGACGCCGAAACCGGCCGCGATGAAGCCGAAGCCGACCACGATGTTCCAGTTGTCCAGCGCGTCGATCGGCAGGGAGCCGTCCGTCACGTAGAAGACGACGATCCAGGCCAGACCGATGAGGAACATGGCCAGCATGGCCGGTGCCACCCAGGCGTTGCTGTTCATCTTGATGTTGGTCGCCTGCTTCGCCGGGGGCGGCGTGTAGTCGGCCTTCTTGCGGATACGTGACTTCGGCACGAGGGTCTCTCCTGTCGATGCGCTGCGTGGCCGCGCAGGGAACTGGGGCGGGCTCCGGGGCAGCGTACAAGGGGAAACTGAGCGCTCCCCCGGGCGTCCGTTAGCGTAGTGCTTCCGCGGCGCCGAAGGAGATAAGGGTACGTTGAGCAATTCTGCCGACTCCCCCGGGACGAATTCCAGTCCTGGCGGTACGCACCGTTTCCGTCCGGTACGCGTCCTCACGGTCGCCGTCTTCGCCCTCGCGGGCCTGATCTTCTTCACCAGCTTCGACACGGCCAAGGGGACGAACATCCGTACGGACTCGTCCCTGCTGAAGCTCTCCGACCTGATCCAGGAGCGCAGCCACAAGAACGCCACGCTGGACGAGTCCAACGGGGCCCTTCGCCGCGACGTGGACGGCCTGGCCGGCAGCGAGGACGGCAGCAGCGCCGCCACGGACGCCAGGCTCGCGGCGCTGGAGAAGAACGCGGGCACCCAGAAGACCAAGGGCCGTGCCGTCACCGTCACGCTCAACGACGCCCCGCCCAACGCGACGGCGAAGCTCCCCGGCTACCCCGAGCCGCAGCCCGACTACCTGGTCATCCACCAGCAGGACCTCCAGGCCGTGGTGAACGCCCTGTGGCAGGGCGGCGCCAAGGGCATCAAGGTGATGGACCAGCGGCTGATCTCCACCAGCGCCGTGCGCTGCGTCGGCAACACCCTGATCCTCCAGGGCCGCGTCTACTCGCCCCCCTACAAGATCACCGCCATCGGGGACCCGGCCAAGCTCCAGAAGTCGCTGGCCGCCTCCCCGGCGATCCAGAACTACATGGTGTACGTCAACGTCTACGGGCTCGGCTGGAAAGTCGAGGAGAACGGGACGGTGACTCTTCCCGGCTACTCGGGCACAGTGGATCTGCACTACGCGAAGCCCGTGGAGTAGGCCGGTCCCGGACCTCGCGGGCCGCGGGCGAAGCCTGTGGAGCCAGCCGCCGCCGGGGGGTCTTGTGTCGGTGCGAGTGGTCGTCAGGACGATCAGTGAGCTGTGCCTGACCGCGGGCGCCCTGATCGTCCTTTTCGTGGTCTATGTGCTGTTCTGGACCGGGGTCAAGGCCGACAGCGCGATGAACCACCAGATCGAAGTGCTCCAGAAGCAGTGGTCGAAGCAAGCGGTGGCCCCGTCGCCGAAGGCCGGCTCCGGCTCCGGTTCCGGCTCCTCGGGCACGCCCGGCGCCACGGGCGGGACGGCCTCCGGGAGCCCGAAGGCGCCCGGCCCCTATTCGTACGGCGGCCCGTTCGCGGTCATGTACATCCCGCGTCTTGGTTTCACGTGGAACAAGCCCGTACTGGAGGGCACCGCCACCCAGGTGCTGAAACAGGGGCTCGGCCACTACCGGGGGACCGCCCGGCTCGGCCAGGAGGGCAACTTCTCGGTCGCCGGTCACCGGCGCACGTACGGGGACCCCTTCAAGGACTTTCCCGAGCTCCGCAGGGGTGACGCGGTCGTACTGACGGACGGAACGACCTGGTTCACGTATCGGATCGACAAAGGGCCCTACAAAACAGTGCCCTCCGACATTGAGGTGATCGACCCTGTGCCACGTAAGTCCGGGTATACGCGTCCGGGACGCTATCTCACGCTGACCACGTGCGATCCGGAGTGGGGGCACAGCCATCGGTTGATCGTCTGGGCACACCTCGATTCCACACAGCCTGTGGAGGCAGGGAAACCGGCGGCTCTGCGCCGTTAGTCTGTTGGCGTACGGCTACGGAAGGGACGGCATGTACGGCTGGATCTGGCGGCATCTGCCGGGGAGCGTATGGGTGAAGGCGCTGCTCTCACTCGTGCTCGTCCTGGCGGTGGTCTACGTGCTCTTCCAGTACGTCTTCCCGTGGGCCGAACCGCTGCTTCCCTTCAACGATGTGACGGTGGACAACCAGTGAGCACGCGCATCCTCGTTGTGGACAACTACGACAGCTTCGTCTTCAACCTGGTCCAGTACCTCTACCAGTTGGGCGCGGAGTGCGAGGTGCTGCGCAACGACGAGGTGTCGACCGCGCACGCCCAGGACGGCTTCGACGGTGTGCTCCTGTCCCCGGGGCCCGGAGCTCCCGAACAGGCCGGTGTCTGCGTCGACATGGTCCGGCACTGCGCCGCGACCGGGGTGCCCGTCTTCGGTGTCTGCCTCGGGATGCAGTCGATGCAGGTGGCCTACGGGGGTGTGGTCGGCCGGGCGCCCGAGCTGCTGCACGGGAAGACCTCGCTCGTGGAGCACCAGGGCAAGGGCGTCTTCGCCGGACTGCCCTCGCCCTTCACGGCGACCCGCTACCACTCGCTGGCGGCCGAGCCGGAGACCGTACCGGCCGAGCTCGAAGTCACCGCCCGAACGCACGACGGAATCGTCATGGGTCTCAGACACCGTGAACTGCCCGTCGAGGGAGTCCAGTTCCACCCGGAGTCGGTGCTGACCGAGCACGGCCACCGGATGCTCGCCAACTGGCTGCTCGAGTGCGGTGACAAGGTGGCCGTGGCGAGGTCGGCGGGGCTCGCCCCGGTGGTGGGCAGGGCCACGGCGTGACCGCGCTGCGCCCCGAGCGCGACAGCTCCCCCTACGGCGGCGAGGCCGCGTACGGGGGCGCGAACGCGTTCGAGGCGGCGGTCGGGGGACTCGCGGACCCGCTGACGGATCCGCTGCCCGGCCAGGGCCAGGCGCAGAGCGTGCAGCAGCAGGGCTACGACCACGGCGGGTACGGACCCGACTGGTACGCCGCGCAGGAGCAGGCGGCCCGGATGCAGGCCGCAGCGCACCAGCACGCGGCCCAGACACAGGCGGCTCAGGCACAGGCGGCCCAGGCCGCTCAGGCGGCCCACGCGCAGGCCGCGCGGGACCAGGCCGCTCACGCGCAGGCCCAGGCGTACGCCGCTCAGGCCGCGCACGCCCGGGCCCAGGCTCCCGCGCAAGCGATGCCGTCCGCCCCGGCGCCGGCACCCTCGTACGCGGACGACTACCAACGCGCGTACGCGCAGCCGTACGAGGAGCCCGCGGCCGGCCACCACCGCGGACCGGTCGCCGCGCCGATGCCCCCTCCCGCGTCCGCTCCCATGGCGCCTCCCCCCGTCCGCACCGTGACCGCCCCCGCGCCGGAGCCGGTGGCGCCGGGGCTGCCGTCGGACGACGAGACGGTCGCGTTGCGCCTTCCCGGAGTGTCGACGAGGGCGGAGCGCCGCGCGCGCGAGGCCGACGGCGGTCAGGGCCCCGCCTCCGGAGGCCGTGCGGCCCGCCGTAAGGCCGCCAGGCGCCACGGGCGGCACGGAGGGCCACTGGACCCCCAGGAGTCCCAGGAGGCGGCTCAGGAGGCCACTGGGGCCCCTCGGAGCCGGATGGACGCCCGGCGCGCCGCGCGGGAGTCGAAGCCCGGCGCGGCGGTCCTGGTGAGCCGGATGGTCGGAGAGGTGTTCATCACCACCGGTGTGCTGATGCTGCTGTTCGTCACCTACCAGCTGTGGTGGTCGAACGTGCGGGCGCACCAGGAGGCGGGCAGCGCCACCCACAACCTCCAGCAGGACTGGGCGAGCGGGAAGCGGAACCCGGGGACGTTCTCGCCCGGGCAGGGCTTCGCCATCCTGCACATCCCGAAGCTCGACGTGGTCGCGCCGATCGCGGAGGGCACCAGCAAGACGAACGTGCTCGACCGCGGCATGGTCGGGCACTACGGCGAGGCGCCGCTGAAGACGGCGATGCCGAGTGCCAAGACGGGCAACTTCGCGCTCGCAGGGCACCGCAACACCCACGGCGAACCGTTCCGCTACATCAACCGCCTCAAGCCGGGCGACGAGATCGTCGTCGAGACGCAGGACGACTACTACGTCTACAAGATGACGTCGATCCTGCCGGTGACGAGTCCCGCGAACACCAGCGTGCTCGACCCGATCCCCAAGGGTTCGGGTTTCACCGCGCCGGGCCGCTACATCACCCTGACCACCTGCACACCGGAGTTCACCAGTAAGTACCGGATGATCGTCTGGGGCAAGATGGTCGAGGACCGGCCGCGCAGCAAGGGCAAGCCCGACGCGCTGATGGGCTGAGGACGGACGCCGGCGCGGGGACGGGCCCGCGGGCGTCACGCGCACGTGAGACAACCTGAGACAGACCAGACGGGGCAGATGAACAGTGGCAGCGAGGACCGACCACGACGAACGCGCCGGATCGGAAACCGGCTACGCGGCCCCCAGTGACGGGCCCGGCGGGCGCCGGCGCATGGGATGGTTCGCGACGACGGTCAGCGTCTTCGGCGAACTCCTCATCACGGTGGGGCTGGTGCTCGGCCTGTTCGTCGTCTACTCGCTGTGGTGGACGAACGTCGTGGCCGACCGCGAGGCGCACAAGCAGGGGGACAAGGTCCGCGACCACTGGGCGCAGGCCCCGAGCGGTCCCGGCGCCCTGGACACCAAGGACGGCATCGGCTTCCTGCACGTCCCGGCGATGAAGAACGGAGAGGTGCTCGTCCAGAAGGGCACGGCGACGAAGGTCCTCAACGAAGGTGTCGCCGGCTACTACACGGAGCCCCTCAAGGCGTCCCTGCCGATGACCGGCAAGGACGGCAACTTCACCCTCGCCGCCCACCGGGACGGCCACGGCGCCAAGTTCCACAACATCGACAAGATCGCCAAGGGTGACGCGATCGTCTTCGAGACCCGTGACAAGTGGTACGTCTACAAGGTCTTCGACATCCTCCCGGAGACCTCGAAGTACAACGTCAAGGTGCTCCAGACGGTCCCCAGGGAGTCGGGCAGGTCGAAGCCGGGCCACTACATCACCCTGACGACCTGCACACCGGTGTACACCTCCCGCTACCGCTACGTGGTGTGGGGCGAACTGGAACGCGTCGACAAGGTCGACAGCGCCCGGACACCGCCGAAGGAACTGCGCTGACCCTGCCGCTCCCCGGGGCGGCGGACTCCACGGCCATGGAAAGGGCCCCGGCACTGTGAAGTGCCGGGGCCCTTTCCATGACCTTCATCAGGGGGCGGTCATCGGGCGGGTGTCATCCGCTGTTCCCGCCGAAGAAGCCGCCGCCGCCGTTGTTGTTGCCGCCGTTGTTTCCGCCGAGCTTCACCGTCGTCAGGGTGACCGTGGTGTTGTCCGGGCTGTCGACCGGGTTGTTGGCGCCCGGATCCTGGCCGATCACCCTGGCATCGTCGCTCTGGTCGCTACCCGGCTGGAACTGGATGTTGTTGAAGCCTTGGCCCTGAAGGATCTGCCTCGCCTCGGCCACGGTCTTGCCGACGACATTCGGCACCGTGGTCTGCTGCTTGGCCTTGCCGATCTGGATCTGCACCGTGGAGCCCGGGTCCGCCTGGGCGCCGATCTGCGGCGTCGTCTGGATGACCTTGCCGACCAGATTCGGGTCGTCGGTGTCCGTGTCGACGCACTGGCCGACGAGGTTGTTGGCGACCATCTGCGCCTTGGCGTCCTCGCAGCCCTTGCCGGTGACGTCCGGCACGGTGGACTGCTTCTTCGCGGCGGCGACCGTCAGGGTGATCGTCGAGCCCTTCTGTACGTCCTTGTCGCCCGTGGGGTTCTGGGAGATGACGACCCCGGGGGACTGGTCGGACTCCTGGGTCTTCTGCTCGACCGTGAATCCCTTGGCCTCGAGCTGGTCCTTCGCCTTGTCGAAGGAGAGGCCCGTCACGTCCGGCACGGTCACCTTCGGCGCTCCGGTGGACACGACCACGTCGATCGTGTCGCCCTTGTGCACCGTCGAGCCCACGGCAGGATCCTGCGAGCAGACGTTGCCCTTGGGTTCCTTGTCGCACGGCTTGCGGGTGGGGGCGAGTTTCAGCTCACGGTTGTCCGCCATCTTCTGGGCGTCCGACAGCGTCTGGCTCACGAAGTTGGGCACCTCGAAGGCCTCGCCGTTCGTGCCCTTGCCCGAGACGACGTACTTGCCGATCAGGATCGCGCCGATCAGCACCAGGACGCCCGCGACGACCAGGAGGATCGTCGAGGTGTTGTTCTTCTTCTGGCGGCGGCGGTCCGGGCGGTCGTCGTAGCCGTAGCCGCCGTCGTCGGGGTTCATCGGCGGCAGCATCGACGTGGCCTGGGCGTCCGCGGAGCGCAGGGCCGTGGTCGGCTGGTCGTCGCCGTAGCCGCCGTAACCGACCGAGCCCATGGCGGCGCTGGCCGCGACGGGCTGGCCGTCGAGGCAGGCCTCGATGTCGGCGCGCATCTCGTCGGCGGACTGGTAGCGGTAGTCCGGGTCCTTCACGAGGGCCCGCAGCACGATCGCGTCCATCTCGGGCGTGATCTCGGGGTCGAAGACCGACGGGGGCTGGGGCTCCTCGCGCACGTGCTGGTACGCGACGGCCACCGGGGAGTCGCCCACGAACGGCGGACGCACGGTCAGCAGCTCGTAGAGCAGACAGCCGGTGGAGTAGAGGTCCGAGCGGGCGTCGACCTGCTCGCCCTTCGCCTGCTCGGGAGAGAGGTACTGGGCCGTGCCGATGACCGCGGCGGTCTGCGTCATCGTCATGCCGGCGTCGCCCATGGCACGGGCGATGCCGAAGTCCATGACCTTGACCTGCCCGTTGCGCGTCAGCATGACGTTGGCGGGCTTGATGTCGCGGTGCACGATCCCGGCGCGGTGCGAGTACTCCAGAGCCTGGAGGATGCCGATCGTCATCTCCATGGACCGCTCGGGGAGCAGTCTGCGGCCCGAGTGCAGCAGCTCGCGCAGCGTGGACCCGTCGACGTACTCCATCACGATGTACGGGATGGAGGTGTTGTCGATGTAGTCCTCACCCGTGTCGTAGACGGCGACGATCGCGGGGTGGTTGAGCGAGGCGGCCGACTGGGCCTCCCGACGGAACCGGGCCTGGAACGACGGGTCCCGTGCGAGGTCGGCCCGCAGCGTCTTCACCGCTACGGTACGGCCGAGCCGGGTGTCATGCGCGAGGTAGACCTCCGCCATGCCACCACGGCCGAGCACGTGGCCCAGCTCGTACCGGCCGCCGAGGCGACGCGGCTCTTCCATAGCTACCTACCAGCCCTCTCCGTCGGTCCCGACCGCACCTTTGTGTGGTCCGGCGGTGTGCTGTCCGGGCATACCGTACCCGGATCGCTTGCTGTGACCTGGCCTGGACCGTCACCCGTGACAGGACCGGTATCGCAACGTGCACCGATGTGATGGGGACGTGAGCGGGGTCACTTCTTGCTGTCGATGACTGCCTTCATCACGTCCCTCGCGATGGGGGCGGCCAGACCGCCACCGGAGATGTCACCGCGGTTGGCGCTGCCGTCCTCGACGACCACCGCGACGGCGACCGGGGAGCTGCCGTCGGGGAGCTTGGCGTACGAGATGAACCACGCGTACGGCTTCTCGCTGTTGGCGACACCGTGCTGCGCGGTACCGGTCTTGCCACCGACGGTCACACCGGGGATCTGCCCGTTCTTACCCGTGCCGTCCTTGACGACCGTCTCCATCATCGACTGGAGGATCTGGGCGTTGGACTCGGAGAGCGGCTGGCTGAGCTTCTCGGGCTCGGTCTGCGAGACGACGTCCAGGTTGGGTGCCTGGAGCTTGTCGACCATGTAGGGCTTCATGAGCGTGCCGTTGTTCGCGACGGCGGACGCCACCATGGCCATCTGGAGCGGGGTCGCGGCGGTCTCGAACTGGCCGATGGAGCTGAGCGCGGTCTGCGGCTGGTCCATCTTCTTCGGGAAGACGGAGGCGTTGGAGCGCACCGGGGTGAGCTGCTCGGAGTTGAAGCCGAACTTCTCGGCCTCCGCCAGCATCTTGTCCTTGCCCAGGTCGGCGCCGATCTTGCCGAACACCGTGTTGCACGAGTAGCGGAGCGCGATGCGCATGCTCGCGTTCTTGCAGGGGATGTTCCCCTCGTTCTTCAGCTCCGTGGTGGTGTGCGGCAGCGTGTAAGGCAGCGGGGTCGTGGTGTTCTGGTCCGCCGTCGTGTACAGGCCGTTCTCCAGCGCCGCGGCCGCGGTGACCACCTTGAAGGTGGAGCCCGGCGGGTACGTCTCGCGCAGCGCCCGGTTGAGCATCGGGTCGTCGGGGTCGTTCTTCTTCTGGAGCTTGTTCCAGGCCTTGGCGTCGCTGTCGGAGTTGCCGGCGAAGGACGAGGGGTCGTACGACGGGGTCGAGGCCAGCGCCAGGATCGCGCCGGTCTGCGGGTTGATCGCGGCGACGGCGCCCTTGCCCCGGCTCAGCAGGCCCTTGTACGCGGCCTTCTGCGCGGCGGCGTTGAGGGTCGTGACGACGTTGCCGCCCTGCTTCCCCTTGCCCGTGATCATGTCGAGGGTGTTGCGGAAGAAGAGCCGGTCGTCGTTGCCGGTGAGGATGCCGTCGTCCAGCTTCTCCAGCTGGGAGGCGTCGAAGGCCTGCGAGGCGTACCCGGTGACCGGCGCCCACATGGCGCCGTCCTTGTAGGTGCGCTTCCAGACGAAGTCGCTGATGCCGGTCTTCTTCGACTTGGCGGCCCCGGTGACCGGGTTGCCGTCGACGATGATGTCGCCGCGCGGTGTGGCGTACCGCTCGATGGCGACACGGCGGTTGTTCGAGTCCGTCCGCAGGCTGTCGGCCTGGACGTACTGGACGTAGTTGTCGCGGAGGAGCAGGGCGAGGACGAGGAGCCCGCAGAAGATCGCGATCCGGCGCAGGGGCTTGTTCACGGGCGGACCACCTGGGTCATCTCGGCGTCGGGGCTGGGAGCGGGCGCGGGCGCGGGGCGGCGGGCGGTGTCGCTGATGCGGATCAGGATGCCCATCAGCGCCCAGTTGGCGATGACCGAGGAGCCTCCGTAGGCCACGAACGGCATCGTCATACCCGTCAGCGGGATCAGGCCCATGACGCCGCCCGCGACGACGAACACCTGGAGGGCGAAGCCACCGGACAGACCCACGGCGAGCAGCTTGCCGAACGGGTCGCGGGCCGCGAGCGCGGTGCGGATGCCCCGTTCCACGATCAGGCCGTAGAGCACGAGGATGCCCATGATCCCGGCGAGGCCCAGCTCCTCGCCGAAGCTGGCGAGGATGAAGTCGGAGTTGGCGGCGAAGCGGATGAGCTCGGAGTGGCCCTGGCCCCATCCGGTGCCGAGCGTGCCGCCGGAGCCGAAGGCCCACAGCGCCTGCATGGACTGCTCGGTGTGACCGGCGACGTTCTGCCGGCTGAGCATGAACTCGTGCATGGGGTCGAGCCAGGCCTGGACACGCTGCTGGACGTGCGTCTCGAAGGTCGCCACACCGACCGCGCCCGCCGCGGACATCAGCAGACCGAAGACGATCCAGCTGGTCCGCTCGGTGGCGACGTACAGCATGATGATGAACATTCCGAAGAACAGCAGCGACGTACCGAGGTCGGTCTCGAACACCAGGATGAGGATCGAGATGAACCAGACCACGAGGATCGGGCCGAGGTCGCGGCCGCGGGGCAGGTACAGCCCCATGAAGCGACGGCTCGCCAGCGCGAGCGCGTCCCGCTTCACCATCAGGTAGCCGGCGAAGAAGATCGCCAGGACGATCTTGGCGAACTCACCGGGCTGGATGGAGAAGCTGCCGACGTGGATCCAGATCTTGGCGCCGTAGATGTTGGCGCCGAGTCCCGGCACCAGCGGCAGGAGCAGCAGGACCAGGGCGCCGACCATGGAGATGTACGTGTAGCGCTGGAGGACGCGGTGGTCCTTCAGGAAGAACAGCACACCCACGAACAGGGCGATGCCCAGGGCCGTGTACATCAGCTGGCGCGGCGCGGCCGTGCCCGCCTGCTGGATCGACTGGAGCAGCTTGGACTGGTCGAGCCGCCAGATCATCACCAGCCCGAGGCCGTTCAGCAGCGTGGCCAGCGGCAGCAGCAGCGGGTCCGCGTACGGAGCGAACTTGCGTACGGCGAGATGGGCGACGCCGGCCAGCAGGCCGAGGCCCAGGCCGTAACTCAGCAGGCCGGCGGGCACCTTGTCGTCGATGGCGAGGCCCACGTTGGCGTAGGCGAACACCGGGATGACAACGGCGAACACCAGCAAGGCCAGTTCGGTGTTGCGTCGGCTCGGTGTGCCGATCGATCCGATCGTGGACGTGTGGTGCGTCGGCGTGTTCGTGCTACTGCTCATCGTGTGACAGGGCCCCTCACGGCTTCTTACTGCTTACCGCACAGCGAGACCAGCTTCTGCTCCTCGTCGGAGAGGCTGGGGCCGGGTGTGGGAGTGGGTGCGGTCGTGGACTTGGAGGTCGAGGGTGCCGAGCTCGAAGGGTTCGGGCTCGGGCTGGACGTGGCCTTGGACGTCAGGGAGGCCTTTGTGGTTCCCGTGGTTCCGTCGGCCTTGCTCGTGGTCGCCTTCGGGCTGCTCTGGCTCTCGGCGGCGCGGCGCTGCGCGTCCTTGCGGCAGGCGGACGCCTGGACCGCGAGTTCGTCGATCTTGGCCTGCGCGTCGGCGAGGCCGCCTTCGGCGATGGTCGCCTTGACCTGCTTCTGCTGGTAGGGCGGAAGGTACTTGAGTTCGATCTCGGGGTGGTTCTTCTCCACCTTCGAGAGCGAGACCCAGGCCAGGTCCTGGCTGATGCCGCGGTAGAGCGCGACGTGCTGGTCCTGGGCGCCGACGTAGTACTGCGTCTGCGTCCAACGGTAACCGCCGTACAGGCCGCCGCCGATGACGGCGAGCGTCAGGACGACGTAGAAGGATCGCTTCAGCCAGCGGCGTCCGCCGCGCGGCTTGACGAAGTCCTCGTCGGTGTAGTCGCCGAAGCTGCCGTTGGAGACGTAGCCGGTGGTGTCGCCGCTGCCGGGCGGGCCGAACTCGCCGCCGCCGCCCTGTCCGGGCACGGGCCGGCCGAGACCGGAGGCGCGGCCGGCGGGGGTCTGCATGGCGCCGTTGTCGTGCAGCTGGTGCTGGTTCTCGGCGACCGCGCCGACCACCACGGGGGTGTCGGAGAGCTGGGCCGCGAGGGTGTCGCCCGAGTCGATGTCGAGGACGTCGGCGACGATGACGGTGATGTTGTCCGGGCCGCCGCCGCGCAGCGCGAGCTGGATCAGCTCCTGCACGGTCTCCTGCGGGCCCTGGTAGCTGGCGAGGGTGTCTTCCATCGTCTGGTGGGAGACGACGCCGCTGAGGCCGTCGGAGCAGATCAGATAGCGGTCGCCGGCGCGGACCTCGCGGATCGAGAGGTCGGGCTCGACGTGGTCGCCACTGCCCAGCGCGCGCATCAGCAGGGAGCGCTGCGGGTGGGTGGTGGCCTCCTCCTCGGTGATGCGGCCCTCGTCGACGAGACGCTGCACCCATGTGTGGTCCTGGGTGATCTGCGTCAGCACGCCGTCGCGCAGCAGGTACGCGCGGGAGTCGCCGACGTGGACGAGACCGAGCCGCTGGCCGGTCCACAGCAGGGCGGTGAGCGTGGTGCCCATGCCCTCGAGCTGCGGGTCCTCCTCGACCATCATCCGGAGCTGGTCGTTGGCACGCTGCACGGCGGTGCCGAGCGAGGTGAGGATGTCGGATCCGGGTACGTCGTCGTCCAGCGCGACGATGGTGGAGATCACCTCGGAGCTGGCGACCTCACCGGCGGCCTGGCCGCCCATCCCGTCGGCGATCGCGAGCAGGCGGGGACCGGCGTAGCCGGAGTCCTCGTTGCCCTCGCGGATCATGCCTTTGTGCGATCCGGCGGCGAAGCGCAGTGACAGACTCATGCGCACCTCGCCCGTCGGCTCCGGGTACATCCGCACGGTGCCCACCCTCCGGTCGGGAGCGCGCCGGGGTCCCTTGTGTGGACCGCCGCTGCGTGCTCGCTCCGCTCGCTCATTGTCGTACTACTTCCGCAGCTCGATGACGGTCTTGCCGATGCGGATCGGCGCGCCCAGGGGAACGGGCGTCGGGGTCGTCAGCCGGCTCCGGTCGAGATACGTGCCGTTGGTGGAGCCGAGGTCCTCGACGATCCACTGGCCGTCCCGGTCGGGGTAGATCCTGGCATGCCTGCTGGACGCGTAGTCGTCGTCCAGCACGATGGTGCTGTCGTGCGCCCGGCCCAGGGTGATGGTCTGCCCCTGGAGGGCCACGGTGGTACCCGTGAGGGTGCCCTCCGAGACGACGAGCTTGGACGGTGCGCCACGGCGCTGCCGCCCGCCGCTCGCGGGCGCCTGCTGCTGGCGCTGCTGCGGAGGCGCGGCCTGTCGCGCGGCCTGCTGGGGCCTCGCGGCTTCCCTGCGCGAGCCGCGCTGTGTGACACGCGTTCCGAACAGGTCGCTGCGGATGACCTGCACGGCCACGATCACGAACAGCCACAGTACGGCCAGGAAACCCAGCCGCATGACCGTGAGGGTCAGCTCTGACATTGCCCCCGCTTCACCCTTCGGCTTGCCGGTAAATGATGGTGGTGCTGCCCACGACGATCCGCGAGCCGTCGCGGAGCGTAGCGCGGGTTGTGTGCTGCCCGTCCACCACGATGCCGTTGGTGGACCCGAGATCCTGGATCGTCGAGGGCGTTCCGGTCCGGATCTCACAGTGCCGGCGGGATACGCCGGGGTCGTCGATCCGCACGTCGGCTTCGGTGCTGCGGCCCAGCACCAGCGTCGGGCGGGAGATCTGATGGCGTGAGCCATTGATCTCGACCCAGTGCCGCACACGGCCGCCCGCCGCGGGACCGGCCGGGGGCCGGGCACCCGCGGGTGCCATGCCCGGACGGCCGCCGGGAGGCGGCGCGGACGGCATGGGGGGAGCGGCCGAGGGCGGGTAGCCGTAGCCACCCTGGGCTCCGCGGGGGCCCGCCGGGGCGGGGCCCGCGGGGGCGCGCTCGGGAGACTGCTGGTTCGCGGAGGAGGCGAGCGTACGGCTGCGGACCCGGTACAGACCGGTGTCGAGGTCGTCGGCCTTCTCCAGATGGACCTTGATGGGGCCCATGAAGGTGTAGCGCTGCTGCTTGGCGTAGTCGCGGACCATCCCGGCGAGCTCGTCGCCGAGCTGGCCGGAGTAGGGACTGAGCCGCTCGAAGTCGGGCGTGCTCAGTTCGACGATGAAGTCGTTGGGGACGACGGTCCGGTCGCGGTTCCAGATCGTGGCGTTGTTGTCGCACTCGCGCTGGAGCGCTCCGGCGATCTCCACGGGCTGGACCTCGGACTTGAACACCTTGGCGAAGGTGCCGTTGACCAGACCTTCGAGACGCTGCTCGAACTTCTTCAGGACTCCCATGGGGCACCTCCTCCGTCGTTGCCGTCCTGGTACAGCTTGCGGTCGTCTTCCTGGCCCTGCTGGACCAGCCGGCCTAGTCGGCCTTGCTGGTACTGCTTACTGATCGTATCCACGCGTCGGGAAATCGGCTGGTTCCCCCTGTCGGCACGGTCGACGGGTTGTCGACACCTTCCGAAGTCCCCTCCCGAAGTTCCCTGGGAGGCCCCTCTTCGAACTCTTCCCGGCCCTGCTTCTGCCATGGATCGTAGAGGCGCCCCACGACCAGTGTCCCGCACCCGACTGCGCGGTCCGTCCGACTCCTGGGGAGATGCGCTGGACCGGTACGAGGTTGATACGTGAACCGGTTCTGTCCGAAACGTGTGATGCGGACGGGAGTGCTGGTGGGGAGGCCGTGGGCGGGGGACGAGGAACGGCCGGGGCCGGGAGCCCGGACGGGGCAAGGGCACCGGGCCCGAAGGAGCGGGTGCGCGGGACGGGTGGTGCGCGGGCGGGAGGGCCTGGGGAAAGGGATGTGATTCCACCCCTGACAGCGTGCTAATCTTCTGCATGTCGGAAGGCGCTCGCGGCGAAAGCGAGAGACGGAAGACACACCCAATGCGCGGGTGGCGGAATAGGCAGACGCGCTGGATTCAGGTTCCAGTGCCCGCAAGGGCGTGGGGGTTCAACTCCCCCCTCGCGCACCAGCCGAAAGCCCCTCAGGTCCTCGACCTGAGGGGCTTTCGCGTTGTCCGGGGCCGTGAGCGCTTCCGATGCCTCGCCCTCGCGGCTCTTCCCTGCTTCTCACGGTTCGTGTGCTGTCGCGCGAGCGGGAGCACCGTTCGCCGCGGGTTGCGCGGACGGTCCGGGGCGCTGTGAAGTGTGACGATGCTCTCACGCGGGCGCCCGGGGTCGGTGGGGTGCCCGCGCGGAGCGGGTGCGATCAGGCGGCGACGCGGGCCGCGACCATCTTGGCCCGGGCGGCCGCGTCGTCGAGGGCCTTGCTCCGGGACGCCTCGAAGAGCGGGACCAGGTCGGTCATCGCCGGGTTGTGCGGGGCCATGGTGAGCTCCGGGACGATGAACTCGACGTCGAGGGCGAGCATGTCGCCGAGCAGGGCCCCCAGGTAGTTCTGCACGTACTCGTAGCCCTCGCGCGGAGTGCCCGGCGCGTACGAGCCGCCGCGGCTGGCGATGACGGTGACCGGGGTGCCCTTGGCCTTGGAGTCCTCGGCCATGGCGGTGCGCCCCACGAGAGCGATGTTGTCCAGCCATGCCTTCAGGGTCGAGGGGATGGAGAAGTTGTACATGGGGGCGCCGATCAGGATCGCGTCCGCGTTCTCCACCTCCTCGATCAGCTTCAGGCGGGCCGCGAAGGCCTCCGCCTGCCCGGGGGTGTGCGTCTCCGGGGCGGCGAAGCCGGCGCTGTGGGCGTCGGCCGTGATGTGCGGCACGGGCTGCGCGGCGAGGTCGCGGTGGACGACCGTGCCTCCCGGGTGCTGTTCCTCCCAGGCCGCGCGGAAGGCGTTCGCCACGGCGCGCGAGGTGGAGGCGCCGTCGGGGGAGACGGACGAGTCGATGTGGAGGAGGGTGGCCATGGTGGTCTCCAGACAAAAGGGGTGTAAGGGCCGCCTGTTGCAACCAGGGGTGCGCCCGGGTTCCTGGCGGGGTGGTGGAGCGGGACAGGGCAGAGCTGTCGCAGGGAGTCGAGTCCCCCTGGCGGGCTTCTCTTTCGTACCTAACTAGAGATAACACAGGGACTTACTTTTTTTCATCCCCTTGTGGGGACGCAGTACCCTGGCCTCATGGCAGAACCGGGAAGCCACGACGCGGGGCCGTGCCAGAAGGTCGACGACGGCATGACCCGTGTCTTCACGCTGCTCGGAAAGCGGTGGACGGGTCTGGTCGTCGCGGTCCTGCTGCAGCAGCCCGCCCACTTCGCGGATCTGCGCAGGGCGATCCCCGGCATCAGCGAGCGGATGCTCTCCGACCGGCTCACCGAGCTCGGCGCGGCCGGTCTGGTCGTGCGCAAGGTCAACGAGGGCCCGCCGCTGCGGGTTTGCTACGCCCTGACGGAAGCGGGCGCGGCGCTCGAACCCGCCCTCAAGGAACTCGGGGCCTGGGCCGAGCGGTATCTCCCGGAGGGCGGCGCCTGCCGGGAGCGGCTGCCGTAGCCGACGGGACGGGGCTTCTCCGGGGCCGTGGGCGGAGTTGTCCACAGGGTCTGACGCGTTTTCCCGACCGCCTGTAGCGTCAGCACGAGTTGATGTTCGTGCGCGGGGGAGGCGGTCGTGATGACCGAGATCGGTACGGCGGGGGCGGAACGGCGGACGGCGCCGGCGGGACGGGCCGGGCTCGTCGAGCAGGCCGGACCGGTGCCGCAGGAGCACCTGGAGCAGTCTCGGGGCGGCGTGCACGTGCCGGTGGCCGGCGACGGCTCCGTGCCGCGGTCCGGGCACCTGTCCTCGCACGGGGGCGCCCCGGCGGACGAGATCTTCGGGGTACGGGAGTTCGCGGTCCCGGGATTCGCCGCCCGGCCCCTGAAGGGTTCGCCCAAGCAGGAGGGGAAGGCCCTGCGCGGGCGGGTCCCGCGCGCGGCGCACGCCGAACTCCCGCTGGACACCGACCGGCCGGACGCCGTGACCGCGGTCGAGGAGTCCAACCGCGGCCGGATCCCCGAGCTCACCCCGATCCGCGTCGGCAGGATGGCGGCCACACCCTTCGCGTTCCTGCGCGGCAGCGCGGGCCTCATGGCGTACGACCTCGCCCGCACCCCGATGACCGGCGTCGGCGCCCAGATCTGCGGCGACGCCCACGCGGCGAACTTCGGCCTGTACGGGGACGCCCGCGGCGGCCTGGTCATCGACCTGAACGACTTCGACGAGACGGTGCACGGCCCCTGGGAGTGGGACCTCAAGCGGCTCGCCACCTCGCTCGTGCTCGCGGGCCGGGAGGCCGGGGCCGACGAGGACACCTGCCGGGCCGCCGCGCGCGACTGCGTGGGCGCGTACCGCCGCACCATGCGCCTGCTGGCCCGACTGCCGGTCCTGGACGCCTGGAACGCCATCGCCGACGAGGAACTCGTCTCCCACACCGACGCCCACGACCTCCTCGGCACCCTGGAGCGCGTCTCCGAGAAGGCGCGGGCCAACACCAGCGGGCGCTTCGCCGCCAAGTCGACCGAGGCGGTCGAGGGCGGTGGCCGCCGCTTCGTCGACGCGGCACCCGTGCTGCGCCGCGTCCCCGACGGGGAGGCGGCCGCGGTGGCGGCTTCCCTTGAGCACTATCTGACGACCGTCTCCGAGGACCGTCTCCCCCTGCTCGCCCGCTACGCCGTGCACGACGTCGCCTTCCGGGTCGTCGGCACCGGCAGCGTCGGCACCCGCTCGTACGTGGTGCTGCTCCTGGACCACCGCGGCGAACCGCTGGTCCTCCAGGTCAAGGAGGCCCGCGCCTCGGCGCTGCTCCCGCATCTGGCGACCATCGGCCACCCGATGCCCGAGGTGGCCCACGAGGGCCGCCGTGTCGTCCTCGGCCAGAAGCGCATGCAGGTCGTCAGCGACATCCTGCTCGGCTGGACCTCGGTCGACGGTCTGCCCTACCAGGTACGCCAGTTCCGCAACCGCAAGGGCAGCGTCGACCCCGCCGCCCTGCCCGCCGACCACGTCGACGACTACGGCCGTATGACCGGCGCTCTGCTGGCCCGCGCCCACAGCCACAGCGCCGACCCGCGCCTGATAGCCGGGTACTGCGGCAAGAACGAGGAACTGGACGAGGCCGTCGCCTCCTTCGCCGTCGCCTACGCGGACCGCACCGAGGCGGACCACGCGGCCCTGACCGCCGCGGTCCGCAGCGGACGGATCGCCTCCGAGCCGGGGGTGTGACCGGGCCGGGGACGGCGACCGGCGAGGTTCCGGCGTCGGTTCGGGCGCCGGGATGATCGGGGTGCTTGGGGTCAATGGGGTCGTTGTGGCCGGTCAGGTGGCTGTAGGGGCAGGGAAGGCAGTGATCCCCGGGGGAGTGTGGCCTACGCTGGTCGGGTGACGACCCCGGAAGCCGATCAGAGCCAGTCCGAGCCCGCCTCCCAGGAGGGCCGGGAGCACTCCGGTGCCCCGGAGGGCGAGACGCCCCGTGCCTCCCTCGGCGACGCCGGCCGCACCACCGACGCGGAGGGCACGGCGGGCGCGGACGCCGCTTCCGGCGCCCCGACCGGGTCCCGGACCGAGGGGCAGGGCGAGCAGCGGGCCGACGGGCGGGGCGAGGCCCCGGCCGCCGACGCGGGCCGGAGCCCGGCCACAGGCGGGGACGACCGGCCCGAGGCGCGTCTGGAGCGTGCCGTGCGAGCGGCCGAGCAGGCGCTGATCGAGTTCGAGATCGCCGTGGAGACCTTCCGCGTCGAGGTCGACAACTTCTCCCGGCTGCATCACCAGAAGCTCGGTCCGATGTACTCCCGCCTCGACGAGCTGGAGGCCCAGATCGCCGAGGCGCGTGCCGCGCGCACGGGCGACCCCGAGGACATATTCAAGGCGCACGAGGCCCGGGCGCGGGTCATGCCCATGCCCGGCGTCGAGGAGCTGTTCCACGGCTGGATGGACTCCGACGGCCTGTTCCCCGAGGCCGTGGCCATGCTCACGGACCAGCCCGTCCGGCCCCCGCAGCGGGTGCGTCCGAGCGAGGAGGCCCGCAAGCTGTTCCGCGAGCTGGTGCGCAAGGCCCACCCGGATCTCGCGCAGGACGACGGCGAGCGCAAGCGGCGTGACGAGTTCATCGTCCGCGTGAACGCCGCCTACGCCCGGGGCGACGAGGCGCTGCTGCGGGAGCTGGCCGCGGAGTGGGCCGCGGGTCCCGCGCCCGAGGAGTGGAAGCCGAGCCGCAGCGAGGAGCTCTACGCCCGTCTCGAATGGCTCTCCCAGCGCAAGGAGATGCTCACCCTGGTCGCCCGCGAGCTGGAGGAGAGCGCCATCGGCGCCATGCTCAAGCTGGCGCCGGAGGACCCGGACCGTCTCCTGGAGGAGATCGCCGAACAGCTGCTGACGCAGGTCGGTGAGCGCGAGCACGAACTGGCGACGCTGATCTCCCAGGCTCCCTGAGCTTCACCTCGGCGCGGTCGGGTAGCGTCACAGGCATGAGTTTCGGAGCTGGTGTGCCCACGGTCGGGGTCGGCGATCTCGCGGCCGACGACTTCCTGCTGGACGTCCGCGAGGACGACGAGTGGGAGGCAGGTCATGCCCAGGGGGCGCTGCACATCCCGATGAGCGACTTCGTCGCCCGGTTCGGCGAGCTGACCGAGGCCGCCCCGCAGGACGGCCGGGTCAACGTGATCTGCCGCTCCGGCGGACGTTCGGCCCAGGTCACCATGTATCTGGTCCAGCAGGGCATCGACGCCGCGAACGTCGAGGGCGGCATGCAGATCTGGGAGGCCTCCGGCCGTCCGGTGCTGAACGCCAAGGGCGAGCCCGGCTTCGTGCTGTAGCGAGGTCCCAGCCGCCCCGGGGACCGTCCGGGGCGGGGACCTTCCCCCCCTGGTGGCGGGGACCCGTGACGGTGGCGTCGGGGACCGCTCAGCCCAGGGAATGGGCCGCCAGCAGGTCGCCGAGGGCCTCCTCGTGCGCCGCCGCCGGGCCGAGCGACAGTTCCAGGTGCTTGGCCCAGGCGTGGTACCGGTGCAGCGCGTACTCGGTGTCGGCCCCGAAGCCCCCGTGCAGATGCTGGGCGGTCTGCACGACCCGGCGTACGCCTTCGGACGCCCAGATCTTGGCCACGGCCACGTCACCGCCGGCCGGCAGCGCCCCGTCCGCCCCCGAGCCGATCCGCCATGCGGCCTGCCAGAGCGTCGCCTCCATCGCGCGCAGGTCGATGTAGCGGTCGGCGGCCTGGACGGCGACCGCCTGGAACGTGGCGACCGGGAACCCGAACTGCTCGCGCCGGCTCGTGTACGCGCTCGTCATCCGGAGCACCTCCTCCCCGAGTCCGAGCGCCAGCGCGCAGGTCCCGGTGGCCAGTAGCTCGCGCAGCCACTCCCAGGCGCCCGGCGCGTCGATGACGTCCCCGGCGGCGATCTTGGCGGACTCCAGCCGCAGTTCGCCGAGCCGCTCGCCGGTCGTGGAGATCTGCTCGGCGAGTACGACGCCTTCCCGGCCGCGGGGCACCAGGGCGAGGACGGTCCGGTCGGCGTCCGTGTGCGCGGGCACGACGACCAGGTCGGCGTCGAAGGCCCAGGGCACCGCCGTCTGCACGCCGTCCAGCACCCAGTCCGTACCGTCCCGCCGGGCGGTCACCGCGCGCTCGGCGGGGTCGTGACCGGTCCTGCCGCCGGCGGCGACGGTCAGCACGAGTTCGCCCCGTCCGGCCCGTGCCGCGACCGACGTGCTCAACTCCTTGCCGCCGTAGCGTTGGACGGCCGCCGTCGCCGCGCTGTTCTCCAGCAGCGGCACCCGTGCCAGCACCCTCGCCGACTCCCGCAGCACGAGACACAGCGCGATCGCGTCGAGGCCCGCCCCGCCGGTCTCCTCGTCGAGCAGCAGGCTCAGCAGGTCCGCGTCGGCAAGTTTCGCCCACAGGGCCCGGTCGAAGTCCTCGGCCACCGCGCCCGGGGTGAGCGCGGGACTGGGCACTGCGTCGGGGGAGACGTCGGCGAACACCCCCCGGGCCGCCTCGGCCGCCGCCTGCTGCTCCTCGGTGAAGGTGAAGTCCACGATCCCGTCCTCCCGCACGCCGGACCGACGACCAGACGGAGAGCCTGATCTGACGGTGCGTCAAGATAGAACAGGTTCTACGAGAAGGGAACGGCCGACGGACGGCCGCTCCTCCCCGGATCGCGGATCCTCAGCGGTCGAAGTCCAACTCGACCTTTTCCGTGGCGGGATGGGACTGGCAGGCCAGGACGTAGCCGGCCTCCGTCTCCTCCGGTTCCAGCGCGAAGTTGCGGTCCATCCGCACCTCGCCGGAGACGAGGAACGCCCGGCAGGTGCCGCAGACACCGCCCTTGCACGCGTAGGGCGCGTCCGGGCGGTTGCGCAGGACCGCGTCCAGCAGCGACTCGCCGTCCTGGACGGGCCAGGTGCCGCCGCGTCCGTCGAGCCGCGCGGTCACGGTGCTGTGCGCGGGAGCCGGGACGGTGGAAGGAGCCGTCGGGGCGGCGTCCACGTGGAAGATCTCCTGGTGGATGCGGGTCCTGGACACCCCGAGCCCGCGCAGGGCCCGCTCGGCGCCCTCCACGAGCCCCAGCGGCCCGCACAGGAACCAGCCGGCCACCCGGCCGACGGGCAGCAGCGCCGGAAGAAGCCCGGTCAGCCGCTCCTGGTCGAGTCTGCCGGACGGCAGCCCGGCCTGCTGCTCCTCGCGGGAGAGGACCGTCACCAGCTGGAACCGCTGCGGATAGCGGTCCTTGAGGTCGGCGACCTCCTCCAGGAACATCGTGGAGGCCGTCGTGCGGTCGCTGCGGATCAGGCAGAAGCTCGCGCCGGGCTCCCGTGCCAGCAGGGTCGAGACGATCGACAGCACCGGGGTGATCCCGCTGCCGCCCACCACCGCCGCGTACAGGCCGGCCGAGGGCTCCAGCGTGAAGCGGCCCGCGGGAACCATCACGTCCACCTGGTCGCCGACGGCGATCTCCTTGAGCGCGTACGTCGAGAACGCGCCTCCGTCGACCAGACGCACTCCGACCCTCAGGGTGCGCGGCGCCTCGCCGTCGGGGGCGGGTGCCGGCGAGCAGATGGAGTACGTGCGGCGGATCTCCGTGCCGTCGGCCGTGCGGCGCAGCGCGAGATGCTGGCCGGCGGCGTGCCGGTAGTCCTCGCGCAGTGCGGCGGGCACCGCGAAGGTCAGGGCCACGGAGTCGTCGGTGATCCGGTCGACCGCGGCCACCGTGAGCGGGTGGAAGCGGGCCATCACAACTCCTTGAAGTGGTCGAACGGTTCGCGGCAGGACAGACAGCGGCGCAGCGCCTTGCACGCGGTGGAGGAGAAGCGGCTGAGCAGTTCCGTGTCGGCCGATCCGCAGGACGGGCAGCGAACGGGCTCCGGCTCGGCCGTGGCCGTCCGGGTCGGTCCGAGGTCGAGGGCCACCGGTCCCGCGGGGCGGGTGCCGCGCGGTGGCGCTATCCCGAACTCCCGCAGTTTGCGGCGGCCTTCGTCCGAGATGTCGTCGGTCGACCAGGCGGGGCTGAGCACCGTGCGCACGGACACCTCGCGGATGCCGTGCTCGTGCAGCACCCGCTCGATGTCGCTGGACATGGCCTCGACGGCCGGGCAGCCGGTGTAGGTCGGGGTCAGTTCGACCTCGACGCTGTCCGTGCCGCGGACGTGGACGGCCCGCAGGACACCGAGGTCCTCCAGGGTGAGCACGGGCAGTTCGGGATCGAGCACGGAGCCGGCCAGCCGGCGCAGCTCCTCCTCCAGGGCGGTGGCCGTCACCATGACGCCCCCGGGTGGCTGCGGTGCAGGTGCTGCATCTCGGCGAGCATCCGTCCGAAGGACTCGGTGTGCAGGCCCTGGCGTCCGGCGCCGGCCGTCCAGGCCCCGGACCGGGGGCCTTCGGGGACCGTCAGGGTCGCGCGGCGCAGGATCGCCCCCACGGACTCCAGCCAGGCGGTCCGCATGCCGTCCCAGTCGATGTCCACGCCGTCGAGCGGCTGGAACATCTCGTCGGTGAAGCGCCACAGCGCCTGGCAGGCGCGGCTCATCCGCTCGTGGCTCTCGGCCGTGCCGTCGCCGAGGCGCAGGGTCCACTGCTCGGCGTGGTCCTGGTGGTAGGCGACCTCCTTGACGGCCTTGGCCGCGAGGGGGGCGAACTCGCCGTCCCCGGAGGCCAGTTCCGCGTACAGGAGCCGCTGGTAGGTGGAGAAGTAGAGCTGCCGGGCGATGGTGTGCGCGAAGTCGCCGTTGGGCTGCTCGACGAGCTGGAGGTTGCGGAAGGCGCGCTCCTCGCGGAGATACGCCAGCTCGTCCTCGTCACCGGCCATGGAGAGCAGCACGCGGGCCTGGCCGAGCAGGTCCAGCGCGATGTTGGCCAGGGCGACTTCCTCTTCGAGGACCGGCGCGTGGCCGGCCCACTCCCCCAGGCGGTGCGAGAGCACCAGGGCGTCGTCGGCGAGGGCCAGTGCGGCGGCGGTGTTCACGGTGAGGGTCACAGGTGCTTCACCCCTTCCGGGATCTCGTAGAACGTCGGGTGGCGGTAGGGCTTGTCCGCGGACGGCTCGAAGAACGGGTCCTTCTCGTCGGGCGAGGAGGCCGTGACGGCGGCGGACGGGACGACCCAGATCGAGACGCCCTCGCCGCGGCGCGTGTACAGGTCGCGGGCGTTGCGCAGGGCCAGCTCGGCGTCCGGCGCGTGCAGGCTGCCGGCGTGGGTGTGCGAGAGCCCGCGGCGCGAGCGCACGAAGACCTCCCACAGCGGCCAGTCGGTGTTCGTCATGCTCAGCTCGCTCCTGTCTCACCGGTCGTGCTCGTCGAGCCGACGGCCTGGCTCGTGTGCTTGTCCGCGTAGGCCGCGGCCGCCTCCCGTACCCACGCGCCTTCCTCGTGGGCGCGCCGGCGCTGGGTGATCCGCTGGTCGTTGCACGGGCCGTTGCCCTTGAGGACCTCCCAGAACTCCGTCCAGTCGATGGCACCGAAGTCGTGGTGTCCCCGCTCCTCGTTCCACACCAGGTCGGGGTCCGGCAGGGTCAGGCCGAGCGATTCGGCCTGGGGGACGGCGATGTCGACGAAACGCTGGCGCAGTTCGTCGTTCGAGTGGCGCTTGATCTTCCACGCCATCGACTGGGCGGAGTGCGCGGATTCGTCGTCGGGCGGGCCGAACATCATCAGGGAGGGCCACCACCAGCGGTCGACCGCGTCCTGCGCCATCGCGTGCTGCTCGGGGGTGCCCTGGCTCAGGGCCAGCAGCAGCTCGTACCCCTGGCGCTGGTGGAAGGACTCCTCCTTGCACACGCGGATCATGGCGCGCGCGTACGGGCCGTAGGAGCAGCGGCACAGGGGGACCTGGTTGGTGATCGCCGCGCCGTCCACGAGCCAGCCGATGGCGCCGACGTCCGCCCAGGTCAGGGTCGGGTAGTTGAAGATCGAGGAGTACTTCTGGCGGCCGGAGTGCAGCTTGTCGAGCAGTTCGTCGCGGCCGACGCCGAGCGTCTCGGCCGCGCTGTACAGATACAGCCCGTGTCCCGCCTCGTCCTGGACCTTCGCCATCAGGATCGCCTTGCGGCGCAGGGAGGGCGCGCGCGTGATCCAGTTGGCCTCCGGCTGCATGCCGATGATCTCGGAGTGGGCGTGCTGCGCGATCTGGCGGATCAGGGTGGTGCGGTAGGCGTCGGGCATCCAGTCGCGGGGCTCGATGCGTTCGTCGGCGGCCACCGCGGCGTCGAAGACCACCTCGTATGCCGCTGTGCGCGCCGCTTCGTCGGCGGCTTCGTCCGCCTGTGTGCGGGCCGTTTGGTGCGCTGATGCTGTCGCCATGCGGTCCCCCTCGACCTCTCGCTCCCGACCGACCGATCGTTCGGTCCATTCGCAACAATGGTCGGTCGAGCGCCGTACGGTGTCAACCGCTGTGGATAACCTCGTGCGCGTGGGCGGGGCCGTAGGGGCACCTGGCGCTGTGCCGGACGGTCGGCTCCGCGTACGGTTCGCCGGCCGACGTCGTGGTGCGAGGCGACGTGGCGGTACGGTGCCCGCAGTCCGGCGGCCGGCAGCCGGATCCGGGATCGTGGATCGGGGCGGGATGGACGCGAGGGACGAGGGCGCGAAGCGGGAGCCGGGGTCGGTCGCGCCCGAGGAGGGCGCGCCCGGCGGTGCCGGTGCCGCCGGCGGTACGGCGCTTCCCGGCCAGCGGCCCGCGGACGATCCGCCCGGCGAGGTCCCGCGAAGTGGTCCGGAGGATTCCCCGGAGCTCGGCGGCGGGCCTTCGGGCGCAGGGTCGGCGTCGGCGCCCCGTCCGGAGCCCGAGGCGCCCGGATCCCGGGCGGCCGGGACCGATGCGACGGAGCCCGATGCGGCAGAGCCCGAGGCAGGTGCGACCGCCGAAGGCGGGTCCGGGGCGGCTCAGGCCGATGCGGTCGGGCGCGAAGCGGGTGTGATTGGACAGGGCTCGGCCGAGGGAAGCGTCGCCGGGGCGGCTGAGTCCGATGTGGCCGGGCGTGAAGCGGGTGTGATTGGACAGGGCTCGGCCGAGGGAAGTGCCACCGGTGAGCCTGAGTCCGATGTGGTCGGGGCCGAGGTAGGTACGGTCGGGTTCGGCGGGGGCGGGGAAGACGTAGCCGCAGGTGACGACGAAGCCGGGCGGTCCGAAAGTGAGGCTCGGGCGGGGATCGCCGCCTTGTCGCTGCCCCATCAGATCGTCGCCGCCCTCGCCCTGGCCGCCGTGGCCGTCCTCGCCTGTGTGCATCTCGGGATGGTGTTCCTGCACATCGCGCCCGCGAACACGGTGACGAAGCAGCACAGCCGCGCGATCGACGACTGGATCTACCCCGAGTTCGAGCAGAACTGGAAACTGTTCGCTCCCAACCCCTTGCAGCAGGACATCGCGGTCCAGGTCCGTGCCCTGGTGCGTAGCGCGGACGGCACCAGCCGCGAGACCGGCTGGTACGACCTGTCCGCCCTCGACGGGCTGGCCATCGACGGGAACCCGCTGCCGAGCCACACGCAGCAGAACGAACTGCGCCGCGCCTGGGACTTCTATGTAGGGACGCACGACGGCCAGAACCGCGCCGTCGGCCTGCGCGGTGATCTCTCGGAGCGCTATCTGCGCCGCATCGGCGTGCTGCGCCTCGACCGCGAGCACGCGGGCGGCGACAGCGCCGTCGTCGAACGGGTCCAGTTCCGCTCCCTGACCACGGACGTGCCGCCCCCGAGCTGGAGCGGCGAGAAGCTGTCCGACCGCCCCGTCGTCCGTGAGCTGCCCTGGTGGGCCGTTCCCGGGAGCGACCGCGCGGGCGGCCTGACGGAGGCGAGTGCCCGATGAACGGATGCGCCGCGACCATCACGCGCGGGATCGCCCGGGTCACCGAGGCCGCGCTCGGCCCGTACCAGAGCGCCGTGATCCGCATCGGCTTCGCCGCCACCTGGATGCTGTTCCTGCTGCGCGAGTACCCCCACCGCCAGGAGATGTACGGGCCCGACGGGCCCTGGAACCTGGGTCTCGCCCGGCAGCTCGTGGACAGCAACCACGCCTTCACGATCCTGCTGTGGTCCGACAGCCAGGTGTGGTTCGAGACCGCCTACGCCCTCGCGGTCCTCTCCGCCGCCCTGCTGCTGGTGGGCTGGCGCACCCGCGCGACGTCGGTGCTCTTCATGATCGGCGTGCTGTCCCTGCAGAACCGCAGTGTCTTCATCGGGGACGGCGGGGACAACGTCATCCACCTGATGGCGATCTACCTCGTGTTCACCCGCTGCGCCCAGGTGTGGTCGCTCGACGCGCGGCGGAACCGTTTGGTCGGCGAGGCACGCGCGCGTGGGGACCGGCCCGGGCCCGACCGCGGAGGCCCCGCCCTGTGGGCCGGCCTCGGGCTCGCGCTGGCGGTGGCGACGGGCGCGGGACGCATCGAGGGGGGTGTCCTGGGCGGCTGGCTCACGGTCTTCTGGGGACTGTGGACGGTGCAGGCCCTGTGGTGGGCCGCCGGCCGCCTCGCCCGCACCGCGCAGCCGCGCATCCTGCTGGACGTCATCGCCAACATCGTGCACAACGCCGCCCTGATGATCATCATGGCCGAGGCGTGCCTGATCTACGCGACCGCCGGCTGGTACAAGATCCAGGGTTCCCGCTGGCAGGACGGCACCGCCGTCTACTACCCGCTCCACCTGTCGTCCTTCTCCCCGTGGCCCGCGCTGTCCGAGCTGATGTCCGAGCACGGCACGATCGTGCTGCTGGTGACCTACGGAACGGTCGCCATACAGGTCGCCTTTCCCTTCACCCTGTTCAACCGGCGGGTCAAGAACGTCCTGCTGGCGGTCATGATGACCGAGCACGCGGTGATCGCCGTGGTCCTCGGGCTGCCGTTCTTCTCGCTCGCGATGATCGCCGCCGACTCCGTGTTCCTGCCCACGTCCTTCCTCCTGTTCCTGGGCGCACGGGCGGCACGCGCGCGTGGGCGGCTGTTCTCCCGCCGGGGGCCCGTGCTGCCGGGGCCCAGGGAGCCGGATCCGGGCGTTCCGGAGGAGCCCGAGCACCCGCACGTAGGCTTCACCGCATGAACGACCCGGTACGTGTCTGGCGCCAGCTCTCCGACGACTCCGTCCTGCTCGACGGCTTCCACGCCCTCAAGCACGCGGTGCGCTTCGGAGCGAGCGTGCGGCTGGCCGTCACGACCGACCGGGGGGCTGCCCTCGCGCTGGCCGACGAACTCGCCCCGGACGTACGCGCCGCGCTCGACGGGCTGCTGACCGAGGTCCCGGAGCCGGTGTTCGCCACCCTCGTGCCGCGTCCGCATCCCACCTCGGTGGCGGCTCTCGCCGTACGTCCCTCCCGGGCCGCCAACCTGGAGGCGCTGGCCCGGGCCCCCCGCACCGCGCCCGTGGTCGTCCTCGACGATCCGCGCAACCTCGGCAACGCCGGTGCGGTGATCCGGCTCGCGGCCGGCTTCGGCGCGACCGGGGTGGTCACCACGGGCACGCTCGACCCCTGGCACCCGACCGTCGTACGGGGAGGGGCCGGTCTGCACTTCGCGACCGCCGTGGAGCGCCTGACGGTGGACGGACTGCCGGGCGGCCCGGTCTTCGCGCTCGACCCCGAGGGCGAGGACATCCGGGGGACGAGGCTCCCCGACGACGCCCTGCTCGCCTTCGGTTCGGAGCGCAGCGGGCTGTCCGCCGAGCTGCGCTCCCGGGCCGACCATCTGGTCTCCCTGCCGATGCGCCCCCAGGTCTCCAGCTACAACCTCGCGACCAGTGTGGCCATGACGCTGTTCCACTGGAGCGCCCCGGGCGGCGCACCGGCCTAGTGCCGCGGCTGCCGCGGCACCGGATCCTTCCGAGGGGGCTCACGCCTCCCGGCGTACCTCGATCACCCGGAAGCGGTTCGCCACGAACGCCCCGTCGCACAGTGCCGCGTTGGCCGCGGCGTTGCCGCCGGAGCCGTGGAAGTCCGAGAACGCGGCCGTCTGGTTGACGTAGACCCCGCCGGTGAGGTTCAGGGAGAGCTGGGCGCACTCCTCCAGGCAGGCCTCCTGCACCTCGCGCTCGAACGCCTCGTCGGTGGTGTACGCGCCGACGGTCATCGCGCCCTTGTCCCGGGTGGTGCGGCGCAGGAGCTCCACGGCGTCCGCGGCGGAGTCGACCGCGACGGCGAAGGAGACCGGGCCGAAGCACTCGCTCATGTAGGCGGCCTCGTCGTCGCCGGCGTTCTCCCAGTACTTGCGGGAGCCGTCGAGCTTCACCATCAGCGGCGAGCGCACGACGGCGCCGGGGAACTCCGGGTTGTCGATCTGCCGTGAGGGCAGGGCGACTTCGCCGAGTCCGGCGGCGGCCTCCAGGCGGGCCTTCACGTCCGGGTTCACGATGGCGCCGAGCAGCGCGTTCGCGCGGGCGTCGTCGCCGAGGAGTCCGCCGACCGCCTTCGCGAGATCGGCGACGACCTCGTCGTAGGACTTGTGGCCCTCGTCCGTGGACACGCCCTCGCGCGGGATCAGCAGGTTCTGCGGGGTCGTGCACATCTGGCCGCTGTAGAGCGACAGGGAGAACGCCAGGTTGGACAGCATCCCCTTGTAGTCACCGGTCGACTCCACGATCACCGTGTTGACGCCGGCCTTCTCCGTGTAGACCTGCGCCTGGCGGGCGTTGGCCTCCAGCCAGTCGCCGAAGGCGGTGGAGCCGGTGTAGTCGATGATGCGGATCTCGGGGCGGGTGGCCAGCGTCTTGGCGATGCCCTCGCCGGGACGCTCGGCGGCCAGCGCCACCAGGTTCGCATCGAAGCCGGCCTCGGTGAGCACGTCGCGGGCGACCTGCACGGTGAGCGCGAGCGGGAGCACCGCGCGCGGGTGGGGCTTCACCAGGACCGCGTTGCCCGTGGCCAGGGAGGCGAAGAGGCCCGGATAGCCGTTCCACGTCGGGAAGGTGTTGCAGCCGATCATCAGCGCGATGCCGCGCGGGACGGGCGTGAACTGCTTGGTGAGGGCGAGCGGGTCGCGCTTGCCCTGGGGCTTGCTCCACTCCGCGGTGCCGGGGGTGCGGACCTGCTCGGCGTACGCGTAGGCCACCGCTTCGAGGCCGCGGTCCTGCGCGTGCGGGCCGCCCGCCTGGAACGCCATCATGAAGGCCTGGCCGCTGGTGTGCATGACCGCGTGCGCGAACTCGTGGGTGCGGTCGCTGATCCGCTTGAGGATCTCCAGACACACCACGGCGCGGACCTCGGCGCCCGCGTCGCGCCAGGCGCGCTGCCCCGCGCGCATGGCGGGCAGCAGGGTGTCGATGTCCGCGTGCGGGTACGTGACGCCCAGCTCGATGCCGTACGGCGAGACCTCGCCCCCGACCCAGTCGTCCGTGCCGGGCTGCCCCAGGTCGACGCGGGTGCCCAGGAGGGCGTCGAAGGCGGCCTTGCCCTCGGCCATGCCCAGGCTGCCGTGCTCGCCGTACGCCTTGGGGTGCTCGGGATGCGGGGACCAGTACGCGCGTGTGCGGATCGCTTCCAGCGCCTGATCGAGGGTGGGACGGTGCTGGGCGATCAGCTGGTGCGCGGTGGTTTCGGCGGCCATCAAGGACCAACTCCTCGTCTCAAGAGCTCCTCGTCGAGCTCGCGAGCTGGGCAGGAATGGACAGTCAGGGTTAGAGTAACCGAACGATCGGTCGGGACAAGGGGGTCCGCCGCATCTGTGGAAAACGTCGTGCGGGAGGATCGCGCACATGACAGCACTCGACCTCAGCAGCCCCGTGGCAGTCGTCGGTACCGGCACCATGGGCCAGGGCATCGCCCAGGTCGCGCTGGTGGCGGGCCACCCCGTGCGGCTCTACGACGCGGCTCCCGGGCGTGCCGCCGCGGCGGCCGAAGCGATCGGCGCCCGGCTCGACCGGCTCGTCGCCAAGGACCGGCTCACCGGTGCCGAACGGGACGCCGCGCGCGCCCGTCTCCGGCCCGCCGAGAGCCTCGCCGACCTCGCGGACTGCACGCTCGTCGTCGAGGCGGTGCTCGAAGAACTCGACGTCAAGCAGAAGCTGTTCGGCGACCTGGAGGACATCGTCGGGGACGACTGTCTGCTGGCCACCAACACCTCCTCGCTGTCCGTCACGGCCATCGGCGGCGCGCTGCGCAACCCGGGCCGGCTCGTCGGGCTCCACTTCTTCAACCCGGCGCCGCTGCTGCCCCTCGTGGAGGTCGTCTCCGGGTTCGCCACCGACGTCACCTCCGCCACGCGCGCGTACGAGACGGCCCGCGCCTGGGGCAAGACCCCCGTCGCCTGCGCGGACACCCCGGGGTTCATCGTCAACCGCATCGCCCGGCCCTTCTACGCCGAGGCGTTCGCGGTCCACGAGTCCCAGGCCGCCGACCCCGCCACCATCGACGCGGTGCTGCGCGAGTCCGGCGGTTTCCGGATGGGCGCCTTCGAACTCACCGACCTGATCGGCCAGGACGTCAACGAGTCCGTCACGCACTCCGTGTGGCGGTCCTTCTTCCAGGACGTGCGCTTCACCCCCTCGCTCGCCCAGCGGCGGCTGGTCGAGTCGGGCCGGCTCGGCCGCAAGGCGGGGCACGGCTGGTACGACTACGGCGACGGCGCCGAGGCCGCCGAGCCGCACACCGCGGAGAAGGCGCAGCCGCCCGCGTACGTCGTCGCCGAGGGCGATCTGGGCCCCGCCGCCGATCTCCTCGCCCTGATCCGCGAGGCGGGCATCCAGGTCCGGGAGGACGAGGAGGACCACGGCACCCGGCTGGTGCTGCCGGGCGGCGGCCAGCTGGTCCTCGCCGACGGCCAGACCTCGGTGGAGTTCCGCGACGTCGTCTACTTCGACCTCGCGCTCGACTACCGCAAGGCCACCCGGATCGCCCTGTCGACGTCCCAGGAGACCGCTCCCCAGACGCTCTCCGAGGCCATCGGCCTCTTCCAGGCGCTGGGCAAGGACGTCAGCGTGATCGGGGACTGCCCCGGCATGATCGTCGCCCGCACGGTGGCCCGGATCGTCGACCTCGCGTACGACGCGGTCGCCAAGGGCGTGGCCACCGAGGAGGACATCGACACCGCGATGCGCCTCGGCGTCAACTACCCCCTCGGCCCCTTCGAGTGGAGCCGCCGGCTCGGCGCGAACTGGTCGTACGACCTCCTGGACGAACTGCACGTGCGCGACCCCTCCGGACGCTACGCGCCCTCGCTGGCGCTCTACCGCCACGCGTACGCCGACGAGAAGCGGGAGGGCGCCCAGTGACCACCGCCAAGCGCGACACGTACACCCCCGAGACGCTGCTGTCCGTGGCCGTCCAGGTCTTCAACGAGCGCGGCTACGACGGCACGTCCATGGAGCACCTGTCCAAGGCGGCCGGCATCTCCAAGTCGTCGATCTACCACCACGTCGCGGGCAAGGAGGAGCTGCTGCGGCGCGCGGTGAGCCGGGCGCTCGACGGCCTCTTCGAGATCCTCGACGAGGAGCACGCGCGCGTGGGACGGGCCGTGGAGCGCCTGGAGTACGTGGTCCGGCGCATGGTCGAGGTGCTCACCTCCGAGCTGCCCTACGTGACGCTGCTCCTGCGGGTGCGCGGCAACACGGACACCGAGCGGTGGGCCCTGGAGCGGCGCCGCGACTTCGACCACCGGGTCGCCGAGCTCCTGAAGGCCGCGGCCGCCGACGGGGACGTACGCGGTGACGTGGAGGTCAGGCTCGCCACCCGGCTGGTCTTCGGGATGATCAACTCGCTCGTCGAGTGGTACCGCCCCGACGCGCGGGGCATGGGCGCGCGTGAGGTGGCCGACGCCGTGGTGGTGCTGGTCTTCGGAGGGCTCCGCCGGGAGTCGTAGGCCCCTGGTGCGGTGCTGTGGCGCGGGCCGGTGGTCCGGCCCGCGTCAGCCCTCCGGTTCCAGGTCCTCCTCCTCGAAGACCAGCAGCGTCCTGCTGCTGAGCACCTCCGGGATGGCCTGGAGCCGGGTGAGGACCAGCTCGCGCAGGGCCCGGTTGTCCGGCGTGTGCACCAGCAGCAGCACGTCGAAGTCGCCGCCCACCAGGGCGATGTGCGAGGCCCCGGGCAGCACCCGCAGCCGCTCCCGCACCGTGCGCCAGGAGTTCTGCACGATCTTGAGGGTGATGTAGGCCGAGGTGCCCTGCCCCGCGCGCTCGTGGTCGACGCGCGCCCCGAAGCCGCGGATCACCCCGTCCTCGATCAGCCGGTTGATCCGCGCGTAGGCGTTGGCCCGCGAGACGTGGACCCGCTCGGCCACCGAACGTATGGAGGCACGGCCGTCCGCCTGGAGCATGTGCAGGATGTCCTGGTCGATCGCGTCGAGCGGACGGGCGGGCGGCACGGAGGGTCCGGCCTCCGGCGGCTCGGCCATTTGTTCAGGTGCCATGTCCCCCCGCCTCCCTACCATGGACGTAATGCATCCATCTCAGGCCGCGCAGAACCGTTTGTCCACAGCCTGGCGGCGCCTGTAGCCAAAATGTGCCGACGACCGAACAATCGGTAGGTGAGGCGCATCACACCCGTGTCGCGTCCGAAGCCGCTCCCACGAGGAGGTGCCGTCATGACGGTCATGGAGCAGCGAGGGGCCTACCGGCCCACGCCGCCGCCCGCCTGGCAGCCCCGCACCGACCCCGCGCCGCTGCTGCCCGACGCGCTGCCCCACCGCGTCCTCGGCACCGACGCCGCCGCCAAGGTCGACCCGGACCTGCTGCGCCGCCTCCACACGGAGCTGGTGCGCGGCCGGCGGTACAACGTGCAGGCCACCGCTCTCACCAAGCAGGGCCGTCTCGCCGTGTACCCGTCCAGCACCGGCCAGGAGGCCTGCGAGGTCGCCGCCGCGCTCGTGCTGGAAGAGCGCGACTGGCTCTTCCCCAGCTACCGCGACACCCTCGCCGCCGTGGCCCGCGGCCTCGACCCCGTCCAGGCGCTCACGCTCCTGCGCGGCGACTGGCACACCGGCTACGACCCGCACGAGCACCGCATCGCGCCCCTGTGCACCCCGCTCGCGACCCAGCTCCCGCACGCCGTGGGCCTCGCGCACGCCGCCCGCCTCAAGGGCGACGACGTGGTCGCGCTCGCCCTGGTCGGCGACGGCGGCACCAGCGAGGGCGACTTCCACGAGGCGCTGAACTTCGCCGCCGTGTGGCAGGCCCCCGTCGTCTTCCTCGTGCAGAACAACGGCTTCGCCATCTCCGTGCCGCTCGCCAAGCAGACCGCCGCCCCGTCGCTGGCCCACAAGGCCGTCGGCTACGGGATGCCCGGCCGCCTGGTAGACGGCAACGACGCGGTCGCCGTGCACCAGGTCCTGAGCGAGGCCATCGCCCACGCGCGCGCGGGCGGCGGTCCCACCCTGGTCGAGGCCGTGACGTACCGCATCGACGCCCACACCAACGCCGACGACGCCACCCGCTACCGGGTCGACTCCGAGGTCGAGACCTGGCGCGGCCACGACCCCGTCGCCCTGGTGGAGCACGAGCTGACCGAGCGCGGACTGCTCGACGAGGCCGCCCTCCAGGCGGTGCGCGACGGCGCCGAGGCGATGGCCGCGGACCTGCGGGAGCGCATGAACCAGGACCCGGTGCTCGACCCCATGGACCTGTTCGCCCATGTGTATGCCCAACCCACTCCTCAACTGCTTGAGCAGGAGAGCCTGTTGAGGGCGGAGCTGGACGCCGAGGCGGACGGCACGCCCGGAGCGGGCCCGCACGGCCCGGAAGGAGCCGGGCGATGACCACGGTTGCCCTCAAACCGGCCACGATGGCGCAGGCGCTCGGACGCGCCCTGCGTGACGCCATGGCCGCCGACCCGACCGTCCACGTCATGGGCGAGGACGTCGGCACCCTCGGCGGTGTCTTCCGGGTCACCGACGGGCTCGCCAAGGAGTTCGGCGACGACCGCTGCACGGATACCCCCCTCGCCGAGGCGGGCATCCTCGGCGCGGCCGTCGGCATGGCCATGTACGGTCTGCGGCCGGTCGTCGAGATGCAGTTCGACGCGTTCGCCTACCCGGCGTTCGAGCAGCTCCTCTCGCACGTGGCGAAGATGCGCAACCGCACGCGGGGCGCCATGCCCCTGCCCATCACCATCCGCATCCCCTACGGCGGCGGCATCGGCGGGGTCGAGCACCACAGCGACTCCTCCGAGGCGTACTACATGGCGACCCCGGGCCTCCACGTCGTCATGCCCGCGACCGTCTCCGACGCCTACGGACTCCTGCGGGAGGCCATCGCCTCGGACGACCCGGTGGTCTTCCTGGAGCCCAAGCGCCTGTACTGGTCGAAGGATTCCTGGAACCCGGAGGAGCCGCCGGCCGTTGAGCCGATAGGCCGCGCCGTGGTGCGGCGCCCCGGCCGGAGCGCCACGCTGATCACGTACGGGCCGTCCGTGCCCGTCTGCCTCGAAGCCGCCGAGGCGGCGCGGGCCGAGGGCTGGGACCTCGAAGTCGTCGACCTGCGCTCCCTGGTGCCGTTCGACGACGAGACGGTCGCGGCGTCGGTGCGGAGGACCGGACGAGCGGTCGTCGTGCACGAGTCGGGCGGCTTCGGAGGACCGGGCGGGGAGATCGCGGCCCGCGTCACGGAGCGCTGCTTCCACCACCTGGAGGCGCCGGTGCTGCGCGTCGCCGGGTTCGACATCCCGTATCCGCCGCCGATGCTGGAGCGGCACCACCTGCCCGGCGTCGACCGGATCCTGGACGCCGTGGGACGTCTGCAATGGGAGGCGCAGAGCTGATGGCACAGGTGCTGGAGTTCAAGCTCCCCGACCTCGGGGAGGGACTCACCGAGGCGGAGATCGTCCGCTGGCTGGTGGAGGTCGGTGACGTCGTCGCCGTCGACCAGCTCGTCGTCGAGGTCGAGACGGCCAAGGCGATGGTCGAGGTCCCCTGCCCCTACGGCGGTGTGGTCACCGCCCGCTTCGGCGAGGAGGGCACGGAGATGCCCGTCGGGGCGCCGCTGCTGACCGTCGCCGTGGGCGGCCCGGCCGAGGACGGCGGGACCGGGACCGGGGCCGGCGCGGACGAGCGGAGCGACGAGGGCTCCGGGAACGTGCTGGTGGGCTACGGCACGGGTGCGCCCCCGGCGCGTCGCCGCAGGGTGCGTCCCTCCGGCGGGCCCGCGGCCGGAGGACCTGCCGGGGCACCCTCCCGCGCGGGCGCGGGCACCTCGCCCTCCCGCCCGGAACCGACCCGCTCCGAGCCGGTCCGCTCCGAGCCCGTCGCCGCCGTACCGCCGGCCGCGGCAGGCATGTCGCGGGGCGGCCGCAACGGTGTCGCCCCTGGGCGGGGCGAGGGTCCCGTGCCGGTCATCTCGCCCCTGGTGCGACGGCTCGCCCGGGAGCACGGTGTGGACCTGCGGCAGCTGGAGGGATCCGGTCCCGAGGGGCTCATCCTGCGGGCCGACGTCGAGTACGCGTTGCGCGCGGCGTCCGCCGGGCGGGTCCGGCCGTCCGTCACCGCGGCACCGGGGCACGCTCCGGCCGCCGGTTCCGGTGCGCCCGCCGCTGAGCCCTCGTACGACGGCCTCACCGGCCGGACGACCGCGTACGCGGACATCACCTCGGTCGTGCCCGGTGCGGCCGGTGTCTCCCGGGGCGCCGCCCCGCAGGGCGTCCGTGTGCCCCTCAAGGGCGTTCGCGGCGCCGTCGCCGACAAGCTCTCGCGCAGCCGGCGCGAGATCCCCGACGCGACCTGCTGGGTGGACGCCGACGCCACCGAGCTCATGCAGGCACGCAGGGCGATGAACGCGGCAGGCGGTCCGAAGATCTCGCTGCTGGCCCTGCTGGCCCGGATCTGCACCGCGGCGCTGGCCCGGTTCCCCGAGCTCAACTCCACGGTCGACCTGGAAGCCCGCGAGATCGTCCGGCTCGGCCAGGTGCACCTGGGCTTCGCGGCCCAGACCGAGCGCGGGCTCGTCGTCCCCGTCGTGAGGGACGCGCACACACGGGACGCGGAGGGGCTGAGCGCGGAGTTCGGCCGGCTGACCGAGGCGGCCCGCACCGGGACCCTGACGCCCGCGGACCTCACGGGCGGCACCTTCACGCTGAACAACTACGGCGTGTTCGGCGTCGACGGTTCCACGCCGATCATCAACCACCCCGAGGCGGCCATGCTCGGCGTCGGGCGCATCATCCCCAAGCCCTGGGTCCATCAGGGCGAGTTGGCGGTGCGTCAGGTCGTGCAGCTCTCGCTCACCTTCGACCACCGCGTCTGCGACGGCGGTACGGCGGGCGGTTTCCTGAGGTACGTGGCGGACTGCGTGGAACAGCCGGCGGTGCTGCTGCGCACTCTGTAGGAGGCGGGACCCGGTCGCACCGGCACCCGCGCCGTGCCCCGAGGGTGGCACCGACTCGTCGGACGCCCATACTCGGGGCATGACCGCGTACGAGCCCGAGGGCGCGACCTGGCGACCTGGAAGCGGTGTCCCCCCGTGGGGCGGCCCCGGCGGTGACGCCGGCTACGACGCCGTCGTGCTGGCCGGAGGCGCCGCCCGGAGGCTCGGCGGCGAGGACAAGCCCGGTGTGCGCGTGGGCGGACGAACCCTGCTGGACCGGGTGCTGGCCGCCTGCGCCGACGCCGCCCGCACGGTGGTCGTGGCCGAACCCAGGCCCACGGCACGCCCCGTGGAATGGGCCCGCGAGGACCCGCCCGGCGGGGGACCGCTCGCCGCGCTGGACGCCGGGCTGCGGCACACCGGGGCGGCGCACGTCCTGGTGCTCTCGGCCGACCTGCCGTTCCTGGAGGAGAAGACGGTCCGCCGCCTCCTGGACACCCTCCGCGGGGCCGGCCCCGCACAGGAGCCACCCGGGCCCCTCCCCGCCGCCCCCGGCGGACTCGGCCCCGTCGCCCCCGACGGAGTCCTCCTCGTCGATTCCGGTGGGCGGGATCAGCCGCTCGTGGCCGTCTACCGCGCGGACGCGCTGCGACGGGAGCTGGCCGTGCTCGCCGCCGCGCACGGGAGCCTCGCCGGGCTGCCGCTGCGGCGGCTCGTCGCCGCCCTGGAACTCGCTCGGGTCACCGACCCCGTCGCGTCCTTCGACTGCGACACCTGGGACGACATCGCCGCCGCCAGAGCACGCATCAGGGAGCATGGGCACGTGCTGGATGAATGGATTTCCGCAGTCAAGGACGAGCTGGGCATCGACCTGGACGTCGACACCGGTGTACTGCTCGACCTGGCCCGCGACGCCGCACACGGCGTCGCCAGGCCGGCCGCGCCGCTGACCACGTTCCTCGTCGGATACGCGGCCGCGCGGGCCGGCGGTGGCACCGAAGCGGTCGCCGAGGCCGCCCGCAAGGCCGCCGCGCTCGCGCTCCGCTGGGCCGAGGAGGACACCCCGGACACCCCGGCGGCGGCCCCCGACGCCCGGCCGGACGCCGGCTCGCCCGCCACCGCGCCGGACGCCGGATGACCGCCGCCCGCTCCACCCGGGACGGCCAGGACGCCGACGAGTTCGACGTCGAGGAGGCGCTCGCCCTGGTCAAGGGCGTGAGCGCGCACGCCTCCGGCGAGTCCGGCCGGGCCGAGCGCGCCGTACCGGGACCCCACGGCACCGACCAGGCGGTCACGGCGCCCGGCGCCCGGAACGGCGGTGACGGCAAGCACGCGCGTCACCGGGCCACCCCCTGGCCCGAGGCCCGGGCGATCGCCGAGCGCGCCGCCCGCTCCCTGCCCCGACGCACCCCCTTCCTGGCTCCCCTCGACGCCTCCCTCGGCCTCGTCGTCGCCGCTCCCCTGACGGCGCTCACCGACCTGCCCTCCTTCGACACCTCGGCGATGGACGGCTGGGCCGTCGCCGGACCCGGTCCCTGGGAGGTACGGGAGGACGGCGTGCTCGCGGGGCACGCGGAGCCGGAGCGGCTCGGGGACGGCGAGGCGGTCCGGATCGCCACCGGTGCCCGGGTCCCCCGGGACGCGACCGCCGTCCTGCGCAGCGAGCACGGTCACCTCGACGACAAGGGACGGCTGCACGCGGGAGTCACGCAGGAGCACGGCGCCGCCCGCTCCAGGGGAGTCCCGGCGCTCGCGCACGGCCAGGACATCCGCCCGCGCGGCCAGGAGTGCCGCAGCGGCGACCAGCTGCTGCCCCACGGGGCCCTGGTCACCCCGGCCGTGCTGGGCCTCGCGGCGGCCGCCGGCTACGACACGCTCGCCGTCATCCCCCGCCCCAGCGTCGAGGTCCTCGTCCTCGGCGACGAACTGCTCAGCGGCGGACTGCCCCGGGACGGGCTCATCCGGGACGCGCTCGGCCCCATGCTGCCGCCGTGGCTGCGGGCGCTGGGCGCCGAGGTCGTCGCGGTCCGCAGGCTCGGGGACGACGCCAAGGCGCTCCACAAGGCGATCACCGGCTCCCGGACCGATCTGATCGTCACCACCGGCGGCACCGCGGGCGGTCCCGTCGACCACGTCCACCCCACCCTGCGCCGGATCGGCGCCGAACTGCTGGTGGACGGCGTCAAGGTACGGCCGGGGCACCCGATGCTGCTGGCCCGCACCCGGGAGGACCAGTATCTCGTCGGCCTGCCGGGCAACCCCCTCGCGGCCGTCTCCGGGCTGCTCACGCTCGCCGAGCCGATGCTGCGTACCCTGGCCGGACGCGTGGCCCCGGAGCCGTACACGCTGCCTCTCGGGGAAGCGGTGCAGGGGCATCCGTACGACACCCGGCTCATCCCCGTCTCCCTGCGCGGCGAGCGGGCCACGCCGCTGCACTACAACGGCCCGGCGATGCTGCGGGGCGTCGCCGCCGCCGACGCGCTCGCGGTCGTACCGCCGGGAGGAGCGCGGGCGGGTCAGGAGCTGGACCTCATCGATCTGCCGTGGGCCGCGGCGGGAATCGACGCGTGCTTCGGCTGAACCGGGCCGGGGCACGAGCGGCAGCCGTCGCAGGCAGGGCTTCGCCGGACGCACCACACCATCAGACATGCGCATGGCCTGATCAGTGGACGGATGTGCCCTGCCTGACCGAGATCACGCGGTCCCCGGCCCGGAGGCTGGCGGCCTCGGGTTCGGTGTAGTCGTAGACCTGCTTCCGGCGCACGACGGCCACGACCAGATCCGCGCAGTCCCGAGGCGACCGGCCCAGCTCGTCCGCCGATACGGGACGCTCCACGAGGTCGAGCCCTCGCCCGTAGGTCATCAGGTTCTCGAGGATCCTCGCCACGTGGGGGTAGGCCATCGACACACCGAGGAGGCGTCCCGCGGAACTGGAGCTGAGGACGACCGTGTCGGCCCCGCTCTGCTTCAGCAACGGGAGGTTCTCGTCCTCCCGTACCGCGGCGACGATGGTCGCGTGCTTGTTGAGCTGGCGCGCGGTCAGGGTCACCAACGCCGCGGTGTCGTCGCGTTGCGGGGCGACGATCACGCGGGTGGCACTGTGCAGCTCGGCCTTGCGAAGGGTGTCCGACCGGGTGGCGTCACCGAGTACGGACACGAGCCCGTCACTGCTGGCGGCCTCCGTGGCCGATCGTTCGGGATCGACGACCACGATCTTGTTCTTGCGGATGCCCTGCCCCAGGAGCGCTTCGATGGCGTGCCGGCCCTTCGTCCCGTAGCCGACGACGACCACGTGATCCCGCAGATGGGCACGCCAGCGGTGGACGCGCACCTGCTGGCGGGTGCGCTCGGTGAGCACTTCGAGCGTGGTGCCGACCAGGATGATCAGGAACAGGACGCGCAACGGCGTGATGACGAAGATGTTGACGAGCCGCGCGGTGTCGCTGACCGGGGTGATGTCGCCGTATCCGGTGGTGGAGAGCGTGACGGTCGCGTAGTAGGCGGCGTCGAGGAAGTCGACGCTGCCGTTCGCGTTGTCGTTGTAGCCGTCACGGTCGAACCAGACGACGAGCGTCGTGACGAACAGGATCAGCAGCGCCATGGCCAGGCGCCGGAGAACCTGCTGGAGGGGCGGCACGCTGCGCGCGACGGGCATCGTGATGGAACGGCCGGCTTCGGCGTCGTCCACGGCCTCGGCCCGCGACCGGTACCAGAGGGACCGGAAGATCGAGAACTTCCCGGTCCTGGAGGGTGGTCCGTTCTCGTCCTTCATCGATCGCCCCTGCGACAGTGATCCAGTCAGACAGCACGGTGACCATGGTCCCCGACGAGGACGCACCTTCGGCGCAGCCGTGACTGACCTTTCGGTTCTTTCGAGAAGCCGCTGGAGGGCGACCTTGCGTGAACACACCGTCGTTGTCGGGTTCGGGACCAAGGGGCGGTCGGCCATCGAGACCGTCTGCGCGACCGGGCTCAAGAAGGAGCACGTCGTGGTCGTCGACCCGAGTTCCCGTGTGGTCGACGCGGCGACCGCCGAGGGCTACACGGGAGTGGTCGGGGACGCCACGCGCAGCGACGTGCTGATGCGGGCCGAGGTCCACAAGGCCGGGCAGATCATCGTCGCCACCCAGCGCGACGACACCGCCGTCCTGGTCACCCTGACGGCGCGGCAGCTCAACCGCGGGGCGAAGATCGTCGCCGCGGTGCGCGAGGAGGAGAACGCGCCGCTGCTCCGGCAGTCCGGCGCCGACGCGGTCATCACCAGCGCCAGCGCGGCCGGCCGGCTGCTCGGGCTCTCCGTGCTCAGCCCCGCCGCGGGCATGGTGATGGAGGACCTGATCCATCAGGGCAGCGGGCTCGACATCGTGGAGCGGCCCGTCACGAAGGCCGAGGTGGGCCTCGGCGCCCGCGAGACGGCCGACCTGGTGGTCAGCGTCGTACGAGGACACCGCGTGCTCGGCTACGACGACCCGGACGTCGGCCCGCTGGAGCCGACCGACCGGCTGATCACGATCGCGCGGGTCCCGCACGGCACCCGGACGACGCCCGGCGTTCGGCCCCTGCCGCGGGAGTAGCCGGCACGGCCAGGAGTAGCGTCCCTCTCATGTACGCGATCACGATTCCCGAACCTGGTGGGCCCGAGGCGCTGGTGTGGGACGAGGTTCCCGATCCGGTGCCGGCCGAGGGCGAAGTGCTGGTCGAGGTGGTGGCCAGCGCCGTCAACCGCGCCGATCTGCTCCAGCGTCAGGGCCTGTACAACCCGCCGCCCGGCGCCTCCCGCTACCCCGGACTCGAATGCTCGGGGCGCATCGCCGCGGTCGGCCCGGGCGTCCTGGGCTGGTCGGTCGGCGACGAGGTGTGCGCGCTCCTCGGGGGCGGCGGCTACGCCCAGAAGGTCGCCGTCCCCGCCGGACAGCTGCTGCCCGTGCCCTCGGGCCTGGACCTCCGGCAGGCGGCGGCCCTGCCCGAGGTGACCTGCACCGTCTGGTCGAACGTCTTCATGGTCTCCCATCTGCGTCCTGGCGAGACACTGCTCGTGCACGGCGGCTCCAGCGGCATCGGCACCATGGCGATCCAGCTGGCGAAGGCCGTCGGGGCGAAGGTCGCCGTCACGGCGGGGACGAAGGAGAAGCTCGACTTCTGCGCGGAGCTGGGCGCGGACATCCTCATCAACTACCGCGAGCAGGACTTCGTCGAGGAGATCGAGCGGGCCACCGGCGGGGCGGGCGCCGACGTCATCCTCGACAACATGGGGGCCAAGTACCTCGACCGCAACGTGCGCGCCCTCGCGGTCAACGGACGGCTCGCCATCATCGGCATGCAGGGCGGCATCCAGGGGGAGCTGAACATCGCCGTCCTCCTGAACAAGCGGGCCGCCGTCACCGCGACCTCGCTGCGTGCCCGGCCGCTCGGCGAGAAGGCGGCGATCGTGGCGGCCGTGCGCGAGCACGTGTGGCCGCTGATCGACTCCGGCCAGGTCCGTCCGGTCGTGGACCGCGAGCTGCCCATGAGCGACGCGGCGGACGCGCACCGGGTGCTGGAGGAGAGCAGCCACATCGGCAAGGTGCTGCTCGTCGCTCCGTAGGGCCCGCCGGGGCTTGCCGGCCCGGCTCCGCGAGAAGCTCCGGAGCCGGGCCCGACCGGAGGCGGGAGTCCCGCCCGCGCGAAGACGCCTGGGCCGTTCCCGGGCCCGTCCGGCCTCGGGAGTCCCGGCCGTGCGGAGACGCCTGGGCCGTTCCCGGGCCCGTCCGGCCTCGGGAGTCCCGGCCGTGCGGAGACGCCTGGGCCGTTCCCGGACCTGTCCGGCCTCGGGAGTCCCGGCCGTGCGGAGACGCCTGGGCCGTTCCCGGACCTGTCCGGCCTCGGGAGTCCCGGCCGTCCGGAGACGCCTGAACCGCCCCCGGACCCGTCCGGCCCCTGGCCTTCTCAGCTCCGGCGTACCCGCAGGCCCAGGAAGGCCAGGGCCAGGCCGAGGCCGATGAGGATCAGGCCGCTGCCCAGCGGCAGGATCGCCAGGTCGGTGTCGGGTGTGGAGCCGGGCCCGACCACGCTCTGCTGCACGGGGATCGCGTTGTCGCCCGAGGGCTCGGGGGCCGTGCTCGGCTCGGTGAGGCCGGTGTCGGCGGCGGGGGCGGTGTCCTGGAGCCCCGGGGCGGTGGTGCCGTCCGGGTCGGGGCCGGTGGGAGTGCCGGAGCCGTCCGAGGCGTCCTGGCCGTCCGTGGCGTCCGGCTCCGCCGTCCGGCCCGGCCGTTCGCGCCCCTCGCCCGCGTAGCTGCCCGCGCGGGACGGGTCCGCCGTGGGGGTGGGCCGTACGGGATCGGAGGCGGCCGGACTGGGGGCCGCGGCGCCGGACGCCCCCGGACCGGTGGGCTCGTGGGCGGACGGCCCGGACGCGCCGGTCCCGTGGGGTGACGGGGGCGGCGAGGTGGTCCTCGGGCCGGTCGGAGCCGCCGAGGGACTCTCGTCCGCCGGGGGACGACCCGGCGTACCGCCGTTCGAGGGAGAACCGGAGGACCCCGGGGCCCCGGGGGACCCGCCCGGCCCGGTGGCGCCCGTGGCACCCGAGGACCCGGTGGGGCCGCCCGGCCCGGTCGGGAGCATGTCCGAGCGGGCACCGGAGCCGGCCGGGGCGGCGCGGGACGCTCCGCTCCCGGAGCGGACCGCGACGGCGGACGAGAGGACGGCCGGGGCCGCCAGGACGGCGGAGGAGGAGACGGCCGCGCCCGCCTGGGCTCCTGACGGGGAGATGCCCGTACCCGACGGGAAGATGCCCGTACCCGACGGGACCGCCGACCACAGGAACGGAACGCTCGCCGGAGCGGCGCCCGCGAGGGCGCCGGGGACGTTCAGCAGGGCGGCCGCGAGGAGTCCGGCCGTGGGCAGGGTGCGCAGCCATGGAGTCACGTCGGTGACCCCCTCCCGGAACGGTTCGCCAAGACGGGTGCCGTGATCGACGGAACCAGCCTCACATGAGGTCGTGATCCCGGCATCTCGACCGAAAGTGATGCCATTCGCGCACTTCAGAGGCCGTGGAACCGCACGGATTCGCCAACTGGGCCGACCTAGGTGGTGGATCACCGTGTACGGGGGGCACCACCGTGATGGAGTACGTGGGTGCGAGAGAATGGCGGCATGGAGATGCCGAGGAACGAACGGTCGCCGGAGAACCCTCAGGTCCTGGTTGTCGGCCAGGACGGAATGGCGCTCGGCGGCACCGGGGACGAGGACTCCCGCGAGATCCCGGTGACGGAGATGGTGGAGCAGCCCGCCAAGGTGATGCGCATCGGCAGCATGATCAAGCAGCTGCTGGAGGAAGTGCGCGCCGCGCCCCTGGACGAGGCCAGCCGGGTCCGCCTCAAGGAGATCCACGCGAGCTCCGTGAAGGAGCTGGAGGACGGCCTCGCCCCGGAGCTCGTGGAGGAACTGGAGCGCCTCTCCCTGCCCTTCACGGACGAGCAGACCCCCAGCGACGCCGAACTGCGGATCGCGCAGGCTCAGTTGGTGGGCTGGCTGGAGGGGCTCTTCCACGGGATCCAGACGACCCTGTTCGCCCAGCAGATGGCGGCCAGGGCGCAGTTGGAGCAGATGCGGCGGGCCCTTCCGCCGGGCGTCGGCGGCCTGGAGGGCGACGAGGACCCCCGCACGGGGGGCCGTTCGGGCGGACCGTACCTGTAACCGCGGCGGCGGAGCCGTCACCTTCTCGGTCCGGCGATCCGGGACCGTCCCGGTACGACAAATGGCCCGGCACCATGGTGCCGGGCCATTTGTCGTACGTGCTGCCGGCAGATGTCTAGGACGGGTCGCCCGTGGACACCTTGAGCTCGATCTCGGGCATGTTCTTGGGGTCGAGGTCCTCACCGGCGGACGGGAACTGGTCCATGACCGTGTCCTCGCCGTAGGTGTTCTCGTCCACGCGCGTGATCTTCATCTGCCAACCGGCGGCCTGGAAGCAGGACTTGACCGAGCCGAGGTTCTTGTAGTGGAAGTCCGGGAGCTGGATCTTCTTCGGGTCGTCGTAGGACTCCGTCGGATCCGTGCACTTCTCGGTGTCGATCGTCTTGGACGTGTCGGGACCCTTGTGACCCGCGACCGGCGTGGACGACGTGCTGGTGGGGTGCCCGCCGCCCTTGCTGTCGTCGCCCGACCCGCCGTTCAGGACGATCGCCGTGATCAGACCGCCGACGGCGATGAGCGCCACGACGACCGATCCGATCACGACCGCCTTGTTGCTCCTGCCGCCCGCGCCGCCGGGGGCGGGCTGGGGCGAGAGGTTGTACGGGGGAGGCGTGGCGGGGCCGTGCTGCCCGGCGTACGCGGAGGTCTGCGGCGGTGCCTGGTAGCCGCCCTGCTGCGGGTAGCCGTACGCCGGTGCGGGCGTCGGCGTTCCGTACGGGCCGGGCTGGTACGGCGTCTGCACGGGGCCCGGTGCCGGAGTGCCCTGCTCGACCGGCGGGAACACGGCCGAGCCGACGCCCGAGCCGCTCGGGGTCTGGGCGCCCGGCACGATGTTCGGCGCGACGGCCTGGAACGACTGGGCGACCCGCAGGCACTCGTCGCGCATCGTCTCGGCGCTCGGGAAGCGCTCGTTCGGGTTCTTCTTCAGGGCGCGGGCGATCAGCGCGTCCACGGCCGGGGGCAGCGAGCGGTTGACCGAGGAGGCCGCGACCGGCTCCTCCTGGACGTGCGCATAGGCGATGGCCAGCGGGGAGTCCGCCTCGAACGGCAGCCGTCCGGTGACCAGTTGGAACAGCATGATGCCGACCGAGTACAGGTCGGAGCGGGCGTCGACGCCCCGGCCGAGGGCCTGCTCGGGGGAGAGGTACTGCGGGGTGCCGACGACCATGCCGGTCTGCGTCATCGAGGTGACGCCGGACTGCATCGCGCGGGCGATGCCGAAGTCCATGACCTTGACGACGTTGCGCTTGGTCATCATCACGTTGCCGGGCTTGATGTCCCGGTGGACCAGGCCCATCTCGTGGCTGATCTCCAGCGCCGCCAGGACGTCCGCGGTGATCTTCAGGGCCTTGTCGGCGGGCATCGCGCCGTACTGCTGGATGTCCGCGTCGAGGACCGAGCCGAGCGGCTTGCCCTCGATGTACTCCATGACGATGTACGGCGTCGTCATGCCGTCGAGGTCGTCCTCGCCGGTGTCGAAGACCGAGACGATGTTCGTGTGCGTGAGCTTTGCCACCGACTGGGCCTCGCGGCGGAAGCGCTCGCGGAAGGCCTGTTCCCGGCCGAGCTCGGTGTGCAGCGTCTTGATCGCGACCTGCCGGTCGAGCACCGAGTCGTAGGCGAGGTGCACCGAGGCCATGCCGCCCTCGCCGAGCAGATCGCGCAACTGGTAGCGGCCGCCGGCGACCGCGCGCCCCGCGTACCGCCCCTGTGCGCCGTCCTGGCTCATCTTCTGCGTCCCCCGCGGCCGTGATCGATTGGCTTATTCCGGGCCAAGTCTGCCCCAGGGCACGGACACGTCAAGCTCGGTGCCCGTTCCGTGACCGTCTGAGAAAGAAGCGTCGCGGAAGCGTTACAGGTGACGTACGGCCGGTACACGGAATTTGCACCGACGGACCTCCGGCGGGTTGGATGGCCGGTCCATCTCACGCTCATCTCGGACCGGCGCCAGGCGTGGAGCCTGTAGCGTGGCCCGACGGAGACCGTAACAACCACCGCGCAGACCGCGGGCAGAAACGACGGCGAGGACTGATGGCACAGCAGCAGCGCGCTCAGGGCCCGTCCGACCCCGAGGCGACTGGCGGCGGTATGTCAGATGCGCCGGAGATGTGGGGTAACGGCGGGCTGGTCGGCGACGGCCGGTATCGGCTGACACACAGGCTCGGCCGGGGCGGCATGGCCGAGGTGTTCGCCGCCGAGGACGTGCGCCTGGGGCGGACCGTGGCGGTGAAGCTGCTCCGCGCCGACCTGGCCGAGGACCCCGTGTCCAAGGCGCGGTTCACGCGCGAGGCGCAGTCGGTCGCCGGGCTCAACCACCACGCGGTCGTGGCGGTGTACGACTCCGGCGAGGACGTGGTCGGCCACGGCGTCGTCCCGTACATCGTCATGGAGATCGTCGAGGGTCACACGATCCGCGACCTGCTGATCAACGCCGAGGCCCCCGGGCCCGAGCAGGCGCTGATCATCGTCTCCGGCGTCCTGGAGGCGCTGGCCTACTCGCACCAGCACGGGATCGTGCACCGGGACATCAAGCCGGCGAACGTGATCATCACGGAGACCGGCGCGGTCAAGGTGATGGACTTCGGCATCGCGCGCGCCCTGCACGGGGCGCAGTCGACGATGACCCAGACCGGCATGGTCATGGGCACCCCGCAGTACCTCTCCCCCGAGCAGGCGCTCGGCAAGGCCGTCGACCACCGCTCCGACCTGTACGCGACGGGCTGTCTGCTCTACGAACTCCTCGCGCTGCGGCCCCCGTTCACCGGCGAGACGCCGCTGTCGGTGGTCTACCAGCACGTCCAGGACATCCCGCTGCCTCCCTCCGAGGTCGACCGCGAGGTGCCGCCGGAGCTCGACGGGCTCGTCATGCGCGCCCTCGCGAAGGACCCGGACGACCGGTTCCAGACCGCCGAGGAGATGCGCGGGCTGGTCCAGTACGCGCTCCAGATGCTCTACGACCAGGGCAGCCACACCGGCACCTGGAACACCGGCCCGGTCACCCTGCACGAGGGGCCGCGCGGCCAGGCGGGCGGTTTCGCCGGCACGGCCGCGCTGCCGCACCCCGGCGACTACGGCACCACGCAGATCCCGGCGCCGCTCATCCCGCAGTACGGGACCGGCGACGACGGCGGCTTCGAGGGGCACGGCAACCGGGGCGGCGGCGGACGCGGCAAGCTGTGGCTCCTCGCGCTCTTCGCGATGATCGCCATCGCCGGCGGTGTCGCGCTCGCGTACCACAACATGGGCAACGGCACGCACTCGGGCAACGGCACCACTCCGACGCCGACCGTCTCGCACTCCAGCAAGAGCGAGAACTCGACGGACCAGCCCACCGACGACTCCACGGACCAGTCCACGGACCAGTCCACGGACGACTCGACCAACACCGGCGGGAACCAGGACTACACGCCCTCGTACCACCCGACCCGGAACACCGACACCCAGGCGCCGACGGACCAGCCGACGGACCAGCCGACCCAGACGACTCCGACCACGGCGCCCCCGACCACCGCACCGGCCACGCCGACGTCGGAGCCGACGACCGGCGACCCGGCCGGCGGCGGCACCGAGTCCCCCGCCGCGGGGGACCTGGGCTGACCCGACGGGCCCGGGCCGCACGGACCGGGAAAAGACACCTCACGCGCGCGGGGGCCCACGACGGGTCTCCGCGCGTCGTCGTCCGGGCCGCCCGCCGTCGCTCCGGCCCGCGCTTTCCGGGCTCCGCCGCGCCGGCCTGCGCTTTTCCCGGGTTCCGGCCCGATGTGTTCGATTTCGGCCCGGCCCATTCGGTGCCGGACCGCGCATTCAGTGGTGCTGTTGTTCCGCCTGTTTGCGTGCCACATAGGCGGCCGCCTGCGACCGGCGCTGCATTCCCAGTTTGGACAGCAGGCTCGACACGTAATTCTTGATCGTTTTCTCGGCGAGGTGCAGCCGTTCGCCGATCTGCCGATTGGTGAGGCCCTCGCCGATCAGATCGAGAATCCTGCGTTCCTGGTCGGTGAGCCGGGCGAGCCGTTCGTCGTCCTTGGTGCCGCCACCGCCCCGCAGCCGCTCCAGGACCCGTGCGGTGGCCGCCGGGTCGAGCAGGGACTTCCCGGCCGCGACGTCTCGTACGGCCGCGAGCAGCTCCTGGCCGCGGATGGCCTTCAGGACATAGCCCGAGGCCCCCGCCATGATCGCGTCGAACAGGGCCTCGTCGTCGGCGTACGAGGTCAGCATCAGGCACTTGACGTCCTCGTCCGCGGAGCGGATCTCGCGGCAGACCTCCACCCCGCTGCCGTCCGGGAGGCGCACGTCGAGGACGGCCACGTCCGGGCGGGTGGCCGGGATCCGCACCAGCGCGTCGGCCGCCGTACCCGCCTCTCCGACCACCTCGATGTCGTCCTCCGTCGAGAGCAGCTCATGGACGCCGCGCCGGACGACTTCGTGGTCATCGAGGAGGAATACAGTGATTTTCCCGATTTCACGCACGATGTCAGTCTCACACACGATCATGGGCACTGCCCCAGGTGAACCCTTCCCGAGCCCGGGGTGGCCGGGATAACGTGCCGGTGTTCCGGCCCCCTGCAAGGCTGTGACCAGTGCTGTGACCAGCGACTGTTCCGATCTGCTCGATCTAGTAGGAAATCCACGTTTCCAAGTACTTGGATTTCCTATCAAAATCGCAGGTCAGGAGGGGTTTCACAGAAATGTGAAGCACTGGGTAACGTGGCAGTTGCAGGGCGCTCGCCGGGGCACCTGTCACGCCTGTTCCCGGCCGAGTGGCACCCACCCCGTGCACGGGTGCCGGAACAGGCGAGCCGCTCTCCCGAGCTCGAACCGCGAGCGAGGGGGACCCCAGCCTTCCGGCAACCCCGGGGGCCGGACCGACGGAGGAGCACACGTGACCGTGGAGAGCACTGCCGCGCGCAAGCCGCGACGCAGCGCCGGTACGAAGAGCGCCGCGAGCGCCAGTACGACCGGTACCAAGAGCGCCGCGAGCAGGAGCGCCGGCGCGGCCGCCAAGAAGTCGCCCGGGGCGACCGGCGGCGAGCCGGAGCTCGTTCAGCTGCTGACCCCGGAAGGCAAGCGGGTCAAGGACGCCACGTACGACCCGTACGTCGCCGACATCACCCCCGAGGAGCTGCGCGGCCTCTACCGGGACATGGTCCTGAGCCGCCGCTTCGACGCGGAGGCCACCTCCCTCCAGCGCCAGGGCGAGCTGGGCCTGTGGGCCTCCATGCTCGGCCAGGAGGCCGCCCAGATCGGTTCGGGCCGGGCCACCCGCGACGACGACTACGTCTTCCCGACCTACCGTGAGCACGGCGTCGCCTGGTGCCGCGGAGTCGACCCGACCAACCTGCTCGGCATGTTCCGGGGTGTGAACAACGGCGGCTGGGACCCGAACGGCAACAACTTCCACCTGTACACGATCGTCATCGGCTCGCAGACGCTGCACGCCACCGGCTACGCCATGGGCATCGCCAAGGACGGCGCGGACTCGGCCGTGATCGCGTACTTCGGTGACGGCGCCTCCAGCCAGGGCGACGTCATGGAGTCCTTCAACTTCGGGGCGGTCTACAACGCCCCGGTCGTGTTCTTCTGCCAGAACAACCAGTGGGCGATCTCCGAGCCGACCGAGCGCCAGATGCGCGTGCCGCTGTACCAGCGCGCGCAGGGCTTCGGCTTCCCCGGCGTCCGCGTCGACGGCAACGACGTGCTCGCCTGCCTCGCGGTCACCAAGTGGGCCCTGGAGCGGGCCCGCAACGGCGAGGGCCCCACCCTGGTCGAGGCGTTCACCTACCGCATGGGCGCGCACACCACCTCCGACGACCCGACGAAGTACCGGGCCGACGAGGAGCGCGAGTCGTGGGAGGCGAAGGACCCGATCCTGCGCCTGCGCGCCTACCTGGAGTCCGCAAACCACGCGGACGAGGGATTCTTCGCGGAACTCGAGGCCGAGAGCGAGGCGTTGGGCAAGCGAGTACGCGACGTGGTGCGGGCCATGCCTGACCCGGACCACTTCGCCATCTTCGAGAACGTGTACGCGGACGGGCATGCGCTCGTCGACGAGGAGCGCGCCCAGTTCGCCGCCTACCAGGCGTCGTTCGCGGACGCGGGGGAGGGCAAGTAGCCATGACGACGGAGAAGATGGCGCTCGCCAAGGCGATCAACGAATCGCTGCGCACGGCCCTGGAGGCCGACCCCAAGGTCCTCATCATGGGCGAGGACGTCGGCAAGCTCGGCGGAGTCTTCCGGGTCACCGACGGACTCCAGAAGGACTTCGGCGAGGACCGGGTCATCGACACCCCGCTCGCCGAGTCGGGCATCGTCGGCACCGCGATCGGCCTGGCCCTGCGCGGCTACCGCCCGGTCGTGGAGATCCAGTTCGACGGATTCGTGTTCCCGGCGTACGACCAGATCGTCACCCAGCTCGCGAAGATGCACGCGCGGGCGCTCGGCAAGATCAAGCTCCCCGTCGTCATCCGTATCCCGTACGGCGGCGGCATCGGCGCGGTCGAGCACCACTCGGAGTCCCCCGAGGCGCTCTTCGCGCACGTCGCGGGCCTGAAGGTGGTCTCCCCCTCGAACGCCGGCGACGCCTACTGGATGATGCAGCAGGCCATCCAGAGCGACGACCCGGTGATCTTCTTCGAGCCCAAGCGGCGCTACTGGGACAAGGGCGAGGTCGACAAGGACGCCATCCCCGGTCCGCTGCACAGGGCGCGGGTGGCGCGCGAGGGCAGCGACCTCACCCTGGCCGCGTACGGCCCGATGGTGAAGGTCTGCCTGGAGGCCGCCGCGGCCGCCCAGGAGGAGGGCAAGTCGATCGAGGTCCTGGACCTGCGCTCGATGTCCCCGATCGACTTCGACTCCGTCCAGGCCTCGGTCGAGAAGACCCGCCGCCTGGTCGTGGTGCACGAGGCGCCGGTGTTCCTCGGCACGGGCGCGGAGATCGCGGCCCGTATCACCGAGCGGTGCTTCTACCACCTGGAGGCGCCCGTCCTGCGGGTCGGCGGCTATCACGCCCCGTACCCGCCGGCCCGCCTGGAGGAGGAGTACCTTCCGGGCCTCGACCGGGTGCTCGACGCCGTCGACCGCTCGCTGGCGTACTAGGAGAGAGTCGTGACGACGATGACTGAGAACGCGTCGGGACTCCGCGAGTTCAAGATGCCCGACGTGGGCGAGGGGCTCACCGAGGCGGAGATCCTCAAGTGGTACGTCCAGGTCGGTGACATCGTCACCGACGGGCAGGTGGTCTGCGAGGTCGAGACCGCCAAGGCCGCGGTCGAGCTGCCCATCCCGTACGACGGCGTGGTGAGCGAGCTCCGCTTCCCCGAGGGCACGACGGTGGACGTCGGCCAGGTGATCATCGCGGTGGACGTGTCCGGCGGAACGGCCCCCGCGCCGGCCGCCGCCCCGGCTCCCGCGGTCGCAGCCCAGGCCCCCGCGGCCGCTCCGGCCCCCGCCGCTCCGGTGGCGGCCCCGGAGGAGGAGGCCAAGCCCGAGGGCCGCAAGCCGGTGCTCGTCGGGTACGGCGTGGCGGAGTCCTCCACCAAGCGCCGCCCCCGCAAGGGCACGGACGTCCCGGCCCAGCAGAGCGAGACGCTCTACGCGGCCACCGCCATCCAGGGCGAGCTCAACGGCCACGGCTCCGCGGTCCGGGAACGCCCGCTGGCCAAGCCCCCGGTCCGCAAGCTCGCCAAGGACCTCGGGGTCGACCTGGCGACGGTCACCCCGTCGGGCCCGGACGGCATCATCACGCGGGAGGACGTGCACGCGGCGGCGGCTCCGGCCCCGGCGCAGGCACCGGCCCCCGTGGCCGCCCCGGCTCCGCAGCAGGCCCCGGTCACCGCCCAGCCGCAGGTCCCGGCCCCGGCCGCGTCGTACGACGGCGCGCGCGAGACCCGGATCCCGGTCAAGGGTGTCCGCAAGGCGACGGCCAACGCGATGGTCGGCTCGGCGTTCACCGCGCCGCACGTCACCGAGTTCGTGACGGTCGACGTCACGCGCACGATGCGTCTGGTCGAGGAGCTCAAGCAGGACAAGGACATGCAGGGGCTGCGGGTCAACCCGCTGCTGCTCATCGCCAAGGCCCTGCTGGTCGCGATCAAGCGCAACCCGGACGTCAACGCGTCCTGGGACGAGGCCAACCAGGAGATCGTCCGGAAGCACTACGTGAATCTGGGCATCGCCGCCGCCACGCCCCGCGGGCTGATCGTGCCGAACATCAAGGACGCCCACACCAAGACCCTGCCGCAGCTGGCCGAGTCGCTGGGCGAACTGGTGGCCACGGCCCGTGAGGGCAAGACCTCGCCGGCCGCGATGCAGGGCGGCACGGTGACGATCACCAACGTCGGCGTCTTCGGCGTCGACACGGGCACGCCGATCCTCAACCCCGGCGAGTCCGCGATCCTCGCGGTGGGCGCGATCAAGCTCCAGCCCTGGGTCCACAAGGGCAAGGTCAAGCCCCGTCAGGTCACCACCCTGGCGCTCTCCTTCGACCACCGTCTGGTCGACGGCGAGCTCGGCTCCCGGGTCCTCGCCGACACCGCGGCCGTCCTGGAGCAGCCCAAGCGGCTGATCACCTGGGCCTGATCCGTAGGACGATCGAACGGAAGGGGCCTGCCGCGCAC